>JABFVX010000453.1 GCA_013362555.1 Mycobacteriaceae bacterium | reverse complement strand
GGCCCGGTTCTATGCCGCGGACGTCACGGCGACCGCGCTGGAACTGTGCGGTCTGGCGCTGGTGTTCGGGGGCGCAGCGCTGGCCGTGCCCGGGCGCCTCGGCAGTCCACACCTGCTGCTCGGCTGTGTGGCAACGCTTTTCGCCGCGGTAGTGACATTCCGGGTGGGGGGCGTCGGCGCGACGGTGGTCGCCGCGGTGATCACCGTCGCCGTTCTCGGCGGCCTGGCTGCGACGGTGCACATGGTGTGGGAGCCCGCGGTGCCGAAGGCCGCCGCCGGACTGCTGGTCGCCGCGATCGCGCTGATCTCGGCCACACCGCGGTCGGCTGTCGCCTTGGCGCGGCTCCCGGTGCCGCCGGTGCCGACCGCGGGCGCCGCCATCGATCCGGTCGACCAGGACGAGCGGCCCACCATCGAAGGCATCGGCGTCATCGGCGCCACCGCGCTCCCGTCCGCGGCCGGATTGGAACAGCGCGCCCGTGCGGCGAACCGCTACCAGTCCGGCATGGTCGTCGGCTGCACGATCACCGCGGTGACGGCAGGGTTCGCCACGGCCGACCCGTTCGGCGCCACCCGATGGCAAGGAGTAGCGCTCGCCGTGGTCGCCGGGCTCGTCCTCTGCCTGCGCGGCCGCGCCTTCGCCGACCTCACCCAAGCCGCAGCGATGATCGGAGGCGGCTGCGCCGGGCTGGTGTCGGTCGCGATCGCGCTGGCCATCGGCCACCCCGCGCTGCTGGTTCCCGCGGCAGGCGTGCTGATCGGATCCGCGATCGCCGCGATACTGTTCGGCGCCGTCGGCCCGAGCATCGAAGTGTCACCCGTCACTCGACGCAAGTTCGAGCTGTTCGAGTACCTCCTGATCGTCTCCATCGTGCCCCTGGTGTTCTGGACCATGGACCTCTACGCCCTGGCTCGGAACAGATGATCCCCGCGTTGCGCCTGAAACCGTGTGCGAGAACCCTCCAGAATGACCCCTGGAGTGCGTTGAGTGCACGTCATGGGTCGTCCTGGAGGGCGGCGGCCGCCCGGATGGCGGCTGTGGCCGCCCTCGCGATCGGCTTGGCCGCCCCGGCCGCGGCCGCTCCGGCGAATCCGGGGCGGCACACGATCGGCCCGCCTGCCGTCAATCCCGCTCTGCTGCCGGTGGATCCGCGGCCGGTTCCGCCGGAACCGACTGAGCAGCGCGCCGAATGCGCCCGACCGCGGCTGTCCCGGTCGGATCAGCGGGAGCCTCCGCGGGCGCAGCAGATCCTGGACCTGCCTGCGGCGTGGCGCTACAGCCAAGGGGCGGGACAGAAGGTGGCTGTCATCGACACCGGGGTGAACCGCCACCCGCGGCTGCACGCCGTGCAGCCTGGCGGCGACTTCGTCGGCGGCGCGGACGGGACTGCCGACTGCGACGGACACGGCACCCTGGTGGCGGGCATCATTGCGAGCGCTCCCAGCCCGGACGACGGCTTCGCGGGTGTGGCCCCCGAGGCGACGATTCTGGCCGTCCGGCAGCTGAGCCTGGCGTATGAACCCAAGGACCGCAGGCGCGGTCCCGATCCCGCGGCCGTCACGCCCACCGGCACAGGCACCGTGCACACGCTGGCGGCCGCCGTCGTGCACACCGTGAATCTGGGCGCCACCGTCGTCAATATCTCTCAAGTCGCTTGTGCGACTGCGGGACTCGGCCTGCCCGACGGCGCGCTCGGGGCCGCGGTGAAGTACGCCTACGACCGCAACGTGGTCGTCGTGGCCGCCGCGGGCAATGTGACGCAGACCGGGCCGTGCGCCGAGCGCAACACCGGCTCCGGGTGGCGCGCGGTGCGCACCGTGGTCAGCCCCGCCTGGTACTCCCGCTACGTGCTGACGGTGGCCTCCGTCGACTCCGACGGCGCGCCTTCGGAGCTGTCGATGCCCGGCCCCTGGGTGAGCGTCGCGGCGCCCGGGCGCTCGATCGTCTCCCTCGACAGCGCCCCCGGCGGAAGCGGGCTCGTCGACAGTGTGCAGACCCGCGACGGCTCCGGGCCGATCGAGGGCACCAGCTTCGCCACCGCCTTTGTCTCGGGCTTGGCCGCTCTGGTGCGGGCGAGGTTCCCCGCCCTCACGGCACAGCAGGTGATGGACCGGATAACCCGAACGGCGCACAGCCCGGGCACGGGGCGCGACGACCAAGTCGGACATGGGCTCGTCGACCCGGTCGCCGCACTCACCGCCGAACTTCCCGACCGTCCAACCGTCGCGGACCGATCGCGCGCCATCCCCGCGCCGCCACCGCCGCCTGCCATAGACCCGACTCCTCGCCGCGTCGCCACCGCAGGCTCGATTGCCTGCCTGCTCCTGCTCGCCCTCGGAGCCGCCGCGGCCACTCCCCTGCGCCACTCACGCCTTTCCTCCAGAACGACCCGTGACGTGCGCCCAAGGCAACTCACGGGTCGTTCTGGACAACGCAGATCAGGTGGTGCGTGATGGTTACGGAAGGGTTTGTGCGCCGGGCCCGGATCGCCCCGCCCCGCGCGCCGGGAGGCGAGCTGGACTTGACTCCGCCGCCGGAGGTTCCACGGGCGCTGCCGGGCAACCTGCTGAGCAAACTGATGCCGGTGGTGATGGTGGTGGCCATGGTCGGCATGGTCGCGATGATGGTGATGATGGGCAGGTCGCTGTTGCGCAACCCCTTCATGATGATGTTTCCGGCGATGATGATCATGTCGATGGTCGCCATGATGGCGGGTTCCGGGCAGATCGGCGGCGGCAAGGAGCGCGCCGAACTCGACGAGCAGCGCAAGGACTACCTGCGCTACCTCGACCAGCTCCGCAAAGACGTGCGAACCACCGCGGCGGCGCAGCTGGAGGCCCTGCAATGGAGCCACCCCGAGCCCGCCGACCTGCAGTCGGTCGTCGGCACCCGGCGCATGTGGGAGCGCAGGCCGAACGACCCGGACTTCGGGCACGTCCGAGTGGGCGTCGGCTGTCACCGCCTCGCCACCAAGCCCGCCCGGCCCGAGACCGGGCCGCTCGAGGACCTGGAGCCGGTGTCCACGGTCGCCCTGCGCCGGTTCGTGCGCACTCACTCGGTCGTGCACCACCTCCCGACCGCGGTGTCGCTGCGGACTTTTCCGGCCATCAACATCGGCGGTGACCGCGAGCAAGCGCGAATGCTGGTGCGCGCGATGTTGATGGAGTTCGCGGCCTTCCACGGGCCCGACCACGCCGCGGTCGCGATCATCTGCGCGGAACCCGACAATGAGAACTGGGCATGGGCGAAATGGCTGCCCCACGTGCAGCACCCGGCCGCCCGCGACGGCGCCGGGTCGCGCCGGATGATCTATCCGTCGCTGGCGGAGTTCGAGTCCGAGCTGGCACTGGAGCTGCTCGAGCGCGGACGCTTCCTGCGCAGCGCGCCGCCGTCGACGAAACTGCACCTGCTGGTCGTCATCGACGACGGCTATGTCAGCGGCAGCGAAAGCGTCGTCAGCGGCGCGGGACTGGAGTCGGTGACGGTGCTCGACCTGACGGCGCCGAGAACGGGTCTCGCGGTGCGCCGCGGGTTGCAATTGGTCGTCGCGGACGGCAAGGTAGCGGCGCTGAGCCCGATCGGCGCCGAAGAGTTCGCGACCGCGGACACAGTCGCGATCCCGCAAGCCGAAGCCTTTGCGCGTAACCTCTCCCGATACCGCATCGCCACCGCGGCACAGCTGGTCAGCCTCGGACAGGACAACCGCGACCCGGGCCTGATGGCGCTGCTGAAGATCCCCGACGCCGCCCGGATCGACGCCGCCGCGGCGTGGCAGCCGCGCACCGGGCGGGACCGGCTGCGGGCGCCGATCGGCGTCACTCCGGACGGCGCCCCGGTAGAGCTCGACATCAAAGAGTCGGCCGAGAACGGCATGGGCCCGCACGGGCTCTGCATCGGCGCGACCGGCTCCGGCAAATCGGAATTCCTTCGCACCTTGGTGCTTTCATTGGTGAGCACGCACTCCCCGGACCAACTGAACCTCGTGCTCGTCGACTTCAAGGGCGGCGCGACCTTCCTCGGGCTGGAGCCGCTGCCGCAAGTGGCGGCGGTCATCACCAACCTCGAGGAGGAGCTCTCGATGGTGGACCGGATGAAGGACGCGCTGTCCGGCGAACTGAACCGCAGGCAGGAGCTGCTGCGGGCGGCAGGCAACTTCGCGAACGTCACCGACTATGAGGCCGCTCGCGCGGGCGGCGCGGCGCTGGACCCGCTGCCCGCCCTGTTCGTCGTCGTCGACGAGTTCTCCGAGTTGCTCGCGCAGAAACCGGATTTCGCCGACCTGTTCCTCATGATCGGCAGGCTCGGACGATCACTGCGGGTGCACCTGCTGCTGGCCTCGCAGCGGCTCGAGGAGAACAAGCTGCGCGGCCTGGACAGCCACCTGTCCTACCGGATCGGGCTGCGCACGTTCTCCGCCAACGAATCCCGCTCCGTGCTCGGCATCACCGATGCCTATCACCTGCCCAGTGTTCCCGGTTCCGGCTACCTCAAGACCGACGCCGCGGATCCGCTGCGGTTCAACACCTGCTACGTCTCCGGCCCGTACCTGGCGCCGCGCGGCGGAGTCCGGGCGGTGGGCGGGACCGCCGCCAACCAGTCGCCGGTGCCGTTCAGCGCAGGCCCTGCCGAGGCGCCGGCTGCACCCCAACCGCACGAGTCACTACCCGATGCCGCGCCCGGCGGACAAACGCCGTCGACGCTGCTGCACGTCGTCGTGCAGCGCCTGGCCGGACACGGCAGTCCGGCGCACGAGGTGTGGCTGCCGCCGCTGGCGAACTCGCCGTCGGTGGACATGCTGCTGCCGAGCCCGTCCTGGAGCGATCCGGTCAACCAGCACGGCGAGCTATGGCTGCCGATCGGCATCATCGACAAGCCGTACGAACAGCGCAGGGACGTGCTCACCGTCGATCTGTCCGCGGGCCAGGGCAATCTCGCGGTTGTCGGCGGCCCCCAAGCGGGCAAGTCGACCACGCTGCGCACCGTCATCATGGCCGCCGCCGCCACGCACACTCCAGAACAAGTGCAGTTCCTGTGCCTCGACTTCGGCGGCGGCGCACTGACGGGATTGGCCGGGCTGCCGCACGTCAGCTCGGTCGCCGGCCGGCTCGACACCGACCGGGTGCGGCGCACCGTAGCCGAGGTGACCGCGCTGCTGCGCGAGCGCGAGGAGCGCTTCCGCCGCCTCGGCATCGACTCGATCCACGAATACCGGCGGCGCAAAGCGGAATTCGCGGCCGCAAGCCCAGCGGAACAAGCGAGCCATCCGCTGGCGGACGAGCGGTTCGGCGACGTGTTCCTGGTAGTCGACGGCTGGTCGACCATCCGCGCGGACTACGACACCCTGGAGCCCGCCTTCGAAGCCATCGCCGCCCGCGGCCTGTCCTACGGCGTGCATCTGATGCTCGCGTCAGCCCGTTGGGCGGAGATACGGCCCGCCGTCAAAGACCAGATCGGAACTCGCATCGAGCTGCGGCTCGGCGATCCCACCGATTCCGAAATGGACCGGCGCGCCGCGTCTTCAGTGCCGGTCGGCCGCCCGGGGCGGGGCCTCACCGCGAACCGGCTGCACCTGCTCATCGCCCTGCCGCGCCTCGACTCCGACTCCGACCCGACCACCTTGCCGGAGGCGATCGCGAGCGCCGCGCAGCAATTGCGGCAACACTACGGCGCCCGGCGCGCACCCGAGGTCCGGATGCTGCCGCACGAGATTCCGCGCGAGCACGTGCTTACCGCGGCGGAAGCCGCGGGCACGACGCTGAGCCGGACGAGAATCGCCGTCGGCATCGGCGAATCCGAATTGCAGCCAGTCGTGCTGGATTTCGACGCCAACCCGCATTTCATGGCGTTCGCCGACGTGGAGTGCGGCAAGACCACGCTGCTGCGCAACATCGTCATGGGCGTGGTGGAGCGGTCCACCGCAGACGAGGCCAGGGTGATCCTCATCGACTACCGCCGCACCATGCTCGGCGTAGTGGAAGGCGATCAACTGGCGGGATACTCGACATCAGCGCAAACCTCGGTCGGAATGGTCAAGGAGGTCGCCCGGTTTCTCGCCAACCGCATCCCCGGCCCCGACATCACACCGAAACAGCTGCGTGAGCGGCAATGGTGGACCGGACCGGAGATCTACATCGTCGTCGACGACCACGACATGGTGGCAACGGCGTCCGGTGACCCGCTCGCCCCGCTCGTCGAACTGCTGCCGCAAGCCCGCGATATCGGCATGCACCTGGTGGTCGCCCGCCGGATCGGCGGCGTCTCGCGCGCCCTCTACAGCGGCGTGCTCGGGCGGATGAAGGACATGTCGGTCGACACCCTGATCATGAGCGGGTCCAAAGACGAAGGCAGGCTCGTCGGCGACGTCCGCCCCACCGCGCTCCCCCCGGGCCGCGGAATCCTCGTCTCCCGCACCCGCCCCCAGGAGATGATCCACGTCGCTCACCTCCCGCCCGTGGAGTAGTCCATGCCTCCGGACCT
>JABFVX010000104.1 GCA_013362555.1 Mycobacteriaceae bacterium | reverse complement strand
GAGGTCGGAGGGTCGGTTTAGGCGGGCTGCCTGCTCAGCGCCTCGTCGACTGCGGCTGCCAGGGAGGTGGTCGGCCTGCCGAGGAGCCGGGCGAGGTCGCCGGTGGTGACGGCCAGCGCGCCTTCCGCGGTTCTGGCGTCGGCGTCGGCGAGCAGTTCCGTCAGGAACGGCGGCAGTCCGAAACCGCCGAGCAGCTCCCGGTATTCGGCCTCCGGCAGGCTGCGGTAGGCGAAGGGGCGCCCGGTCCGGCGGGCCACCTCGGCGGCGACCTCGGCCTGGGTGACGGCCTGGTCCCCGGTGAGGTCGTAGGCGCGGCCCGTGTGGCCTTCGGTGGTCAGCACTACCGCCGCGGCCTCCGCGTAGTCGGCGCGGGCGGCGTAGCCGATCCCGCCGCCGCCCGCTGCGCCGACGAACTCGCCGCGCTCCAGCGACTCGCCGAGGGCGTCGGTGGTGTTCTCGAAGTACCAGTTGTTGCGCAGCAGCACCGAAGGCAGGCCGGATTCGGCGATCGCCGCTTCGGTGTCGCGGTGCGCCAGAGCCAGCAGGGTCGGGTTGGTGTCCGCGTTGACGATGGAGGTGTACACAAGCTGGCCGACCCGCGCCTGGACCGCGGCGGCGACCACGTTGCGGTGCTGGATGATGCGGTCCTCGGTGGTGCCGAGCGACGAGACGAACAGCAGCCGGTCCGCGCCGCGGAAGGCCGGCCCAAGCGTCTCCGGCCGGGAGTAGTCCGCCGCGACGACCTCGACGCCGAGCGCGGCGAAGTCGGCGAGCTTGTCGGTGGTGCGGGCGACGGCGCGCAGCTCACTCGCCGTGACGCCGCGGTCGAGCAGCTTCTCGAGCACGAGGCGGCCCAGGCGACCGCTGGCGGCTGTGACGACGATCATGGCGACTCCCTAAACTTACAGTCCGTATGGCACTAACTATTTGAAAGCGCAATGGAGACGTTAGTGCGTGCACTTGGGTAGCGCAACCTGATCGGTAGTGAAGCGGGTAGCCTGGTGCCATGAGCACGACGGACGAGGACCGGCAGGCGGCGGAGCTGACCTTCAACGTGCTGGCCAAGCGCTGTTCCTCGCGCCCGGTGCTGGAACACATGACCGGCAAGTGGGGCACGCTGGTGATCATCGGCCTGCGCGAGGGCCCGGCCCGGTTCAACGAGTTGCGCCGCCGGGTGGACGGCGTCAGCGAGAAGATGCTCTCGCAGACGCTGCACTCGCTGGAGCGCGACGGCCTCGTCGAACGCATCGTCCATTCCGCGATTCCGCCGCGCGTCGAGTACCGGATGACCCCGCTCGGAGTGCGTGTCACCGACAAACTGGCCGCGCTGGCCGAGGAGTTGGAGGCGAGCATGCCCGAGATCATCGAAGCCCAAAGCCGCTACGACGCGGAGCAGCGCGCCTGAACTCGGCCTTCGAGACTTCCACAATGACCCGTGGCGTGCGCTCAGCGCACGCCACGGGCCATTGTGGAAGTCTCGAGTTAGGGAGTGAGGACGAGCGAGCCTGTGGTGGAGCGGGATTCGAGGTCGCGGTGGGCCCGAGCGGCCTCGGCGAGGGGGTATGACGCGGTGCGGATCGACAGCGTGCCGTCCGCGAGGGCGGCGAAGACGTCGCCTGCCCGCCAGAGCAATTCGTCGCGGGTGCGCAGGAAGTGCACGAGCGAGGGCCGCGACAGCGACACCGAGCCCGCGGCATTGAGGCGTTGCGGGTCGATCGGCGGCACCGGGCCGCTGGCCGCGCCGAACAGCGCCATCGTGCCGCGCACCCGCAGCGACGCCAGGCTCGCGTCGAAGGTGTCCGCGCCGACGCCGTCGTACACCGCGGACACGCCCTCGCCGCCGGTCAGCTCCCGCACGTGCTGCGCCAGGCCCGGCCCGTAACGCAGCACCTGCCACGCCCCGGCCGCGCTGGAGAGTTCGGCTTTGGCGTCGCTGGACACGGTGGTCACGACGCGCACTCCGCGGGCGGCCGCGAGCTGGGTCAGCATGAGTCCCACGCCGCCCGCGCCCGCGTGCACCAGAACTGTCTCGCCGGTTTCGGGCCGGTAGACCGATTCGAGCAGGTAGTGCGCCGTCATGCCCTGCAGCAGCGCGGAGGCGGCCACCGGCCATTCGACAGCGTCGGGCACCCGGACCGCCTGGGCCGCCTCCACGACCGCGAGCTCGGCGTAGCTCCCGTTGCCGAAGCCCCAAGCCACCCTGTCGCCCACGGTGAAATCCGTGACGCCGGATCCGATCCCGGCGACGACCCCCGCGCCTTCCTTGCCGGGAACCAGCGGCAGCTCCGCCGGGTAGGCGCCGGTCCGGAAATACACGTCGATGTAATTGACGCCGATCGCCGCGGTCCGAACCAGCAGCTGACCGGGGCCGGGCGACGGATCCGGAAGTTCGGCATAGCGCAGGACTTCCGGACCGCCGTGCTCGGTGATCTGTATCGCGTGCATGAGTTTCATTGAACACCCTGAGCTCGCGTGCCGATGTTTCCGGTCGGTAGGATGCGTTTATGGAGAGCCCCGCCGCAGTCCCGTCCGTACCCAGGAGCCTCACCGATTCGGTCGGGTCCTTCGTCGCGGCGCATGGCGGCAGTGCGACAGCGGTGCTGCAGCCGGTCGGCGCCGCGGGCGTGCGGGTCACCCTGGTCGGCGCGGACGGCGTTCTCGGCGACCGGGTCGTTGCCGACATGGCCGTCGCCAAGGCCCTGGTCGCAACGGTCGAGGGCCTCACCGGCACCGAGGAGTGGAGTCGCGAGCTGGTCTCGGCCGCCACCCCGGAACGCGGTCACTGGGCGAAAATGGCGGGCTGGGTCGCCCGCCAGACCCGATTCCCCGCCGCCCGCTACGCCCCGGCGTCCTGAAGGCGTCCTTTCTTCACGCGCAAACCTCCGGAATGACCCATGACGTGCGTTGGATGCACGTCATGGGTCATTCTGGAGGTTTGCAACCCAGCCGCCCGAGTTCTCAAACACGCTCTGAAGGACGGGCGCTGTCGGGACGGACGCGGGTGTGCTGGGAGGCCCAGAGGGCGGCGGTGGCGACGGTGCACAGGGCCGCGCCCGCGACGTGCACGGCGACCAGGGCGGCGGGAACGTGGGTGAAGTACTGGACGACGCCGACCAGGCCCTGGGCCAGTGCCACGCCGAGAACCGCCCAGCCCCGCGCCAGCACGGGGCGGGCGGCATGCACGGCGTAGAGGCCGCACAGCAAGCCGATCAGCAGCGCGAGGTATCCGACGACGAACTGGGCGTGGGCATGCACCAGCGCGACGATGGGCAGAGCGAGGCGGGGCACCGTCTCGAGATTGTCCTTGTCGCCGGCATGCGGGCCTGCCCCGGTGACCATGGTTCCCGCGACCAGGGTCGCGGTGAGCGCCACCGCGCCGACGGCGGTCAGCAGCCGCAGCGGCGCGGGGACCCGGGCGGAGACGACGCCGTCGTCGGGTTCGCCGATCTTCGCGTAGAGCTGCACCGCCAGCCACACCATCAGCATCGAGGCGAGCAGGTGTATCGCCACGGTCCACCACAGCAGCCCGGTCCGGACGGTGATGCCGCCGATGACGGCTTGCAGCACGGTGCCCGCGGGCATCAGCCATGCGTAGGCCGCCACCTCGCGGCGGCGACGCGCCCGGGTGACCACCAGGACGACGAGTGCCGCGCAGACGACGATAAGTCCGGTGAGCATGCGGTTGGTGAACTCGACGGCCTGGTGGACGACGGGCACCTCGGACACCCCGGTCGGGGTGAAGCTGCCCGGGAAACACTGTGGCCAAGTGGGACATCCGAGGCCGGAAGCCGTGACGCGCACGACGGCGCCGGTGACGGCGATGCCGGCCTGGGTGGCCACGACCGCGGCGGCGGCGGCCCGCTGCGCCGGCAGCGAGGCCGGCAGCGGAAGTCGATCAACGAGGGCCGGAAAGCTCCGATAGATCACCTACGCATGGTAGTAGATACACGGGCACTAATTGCCGCTGCCTCACGTTGTCACGATTGCTACCTTCCGGCGCTACTAAGGAGTTCGTTGTGAGCCCGCTCTGGTCGCTGCTCGGCTTGGCGTTGACGCTGTACATGCTGATCCTGATCGCGCGCATGGTCTTGGACTGGATCTCCGCCACCGGGTCGGACACCCCGCAGGGCGTGCGGCGTGCCCGGGAGTTCGCCCACAAGGCCACCGAGCCGATAATCGGTCCGGTCCGCCGGGTGGTTCCGCCGCTGCGCCTGGGATCTGTCTCCATCGACCTGGCCTTCACCCTGGTGTTCATCGCCGTGGTCTTCCTCCGCGGGATCGCCTACAGCATGTAACCCCTCCAGAACGACCCATAAGTTGCGTTCAGCGCAACCTATGGGTCGTTCTGGAGGTTGGTGGGCTCAGCTGAAGCGGAACAGGCGAGTGGCCAGGGCGGCCAGGCCCGCGGTCCATGCCACCAGCACGGCGATCCCGAACCAGTCGACGGCGCCGTCATGCACGGCCTGGGCCAAGGCGTGGGCGAGGGCGCCGGAGGGGACGAGCCGAGCTGACAGCTGCACGGCGTGCGGAATGCCTGAGGTCAGCAGGACCAGGCCGCCGATGGCCAGCATGGCGAACCACAGGATGTTGGCCAGCGCCAGCACGATCTCGGCTCTGAGAGTGCCGCCGAGGAGCAGGCCCATCGCCACGAACATCGCGGTGCCGAGGGCGATCACCACCGCGCCCAGTGCGAGCCCCGACATGTCGGGTCGCCACCCCAGGGCGCACCCGATCAAGCCGAGCAGCGTCGCTTGCAGCACCACGACCACCACGACCGCGACGCTCTTGCCCGCGATGATGCCCCAGCGCGGAAGTGCCGTCGCGCCAAGGCGTTTCAGAGCCCCGTAGCGTCGGTCGAAGCCGACCGCGATGGCCTGTCCGGTGAAGGCCGTCCCCATCACCGCGGCCGTCATGACCGCAGGGACCACGCGCTGCACCCGGTCGTCGCCGAGCGGGCCGCCCAACGGCAGCAGCGACAGCCCGACCAGCATGGTGACCGGGATGAGCATGGTCAGCAGCAGCTGTTCGCCGTTGCGCAGCAGCAGCGTCAACTCCAGCCGGGACTGCGCCGCGAGCATCGCGGCCCGCGCCGCCGGGCGCGGATCGGGGGTGAAGGTGCCCGGCGCGAATCGGGTGGTGGTCAACTTCGGAGCTCCCGTCCGGTGAGTTCCAGGAACACGTCTTCGAGCCTGCGCTGGTCGACGCGCAGATCGGTGGCCAGCACGCCGATGTGGGCGCACCAGGCGGTCACGGTCGCGAGCACCTGCGGGTCGATGGAGCCCTCCACCAGGTAGGTGCCGGGCGAAACCTCCCGCGGGGCATAGCCTTCCGGCAGCGCCGCGGCCAACAGGTTCATGTCGAGCTTGGGCGGCGCGATGAACTGGAGTCTGCCCTCGGCGCCCGTCGTGGTGATCTCGGCCGGGGTGCCCGCCGCCACGATGCGGCCGTGGTCGATGATGACCAGCTCGTCGGCGAGCCGCTCGGCCTCGTCCATGAGGTGGGTGGTCAGCAGCACCGCCACTCCGTCGCGACGCAGGCAGTCGATCAGCTCCCACACCAGCAGCCGGGCCTGCGCGTCCATGCCCGCCGTCGGCTCGTCCAGGAACACCAGCTCCGGCCTGCCCACGAGGGCGCACGCCAGAGCCAGACGCTGCTGCTGGCCGCCGGACAGCCGCCGGTACGGGGTGCGGGCGGAATCGGTGAGTCCGAGGATGTCGAGCAGCCAGCGCGGGTCCAGCGGATCAGCGGAATAGGAGGCGACCAGTTCCAGCATTTCGCCGGCCCGCGCTCCGGGATACGCCCCGCCGCCCTGCAGCATCACCCCGATCCGCGGGCGCAGCCGCTCCGAGTCCGCGACCGGATCCAGCCCGAGCACGCGGATCGCGCCCGCGTCCGGCGCCAGGAACCCTTCGCACATCTCGACGGTGGTCGTCTTCCCGGCCCCGTTCGGGCCGAGCAGCGCCAGCACCGCGCCGCGCTCGAGCGTCAGGCTCAGACCGTCGACGGCGGTGACCGGCACGGCGCCGGGGAAGGTTCGCACCACGCCGTCCAGGTGCAGCGCCGGTGCCGTCGAGGAGCTCACGGTCACTCAGCCTACGACGCCCGGTCGGAGACGACGCGCACCCCTCCCGCCCGAGGCTCACAAACCTCCAGAATGACCCATGAAATGCGTTGGACGCACGTCATGAGTCATTCTGGAGGTTTCGAACCCAGCCACTTACCGAGCGGGAACGGCGCGGTGGGCGCGCCAGGGGAGGACTCGCCTGGTGGCGAAAATGAGCAGGGCGACGGTGATCGTCGCGGCCAGTGCCGCCTGCACGATCACGAACGGCACCTCGTCCTTGCCGGTGGGCATCAGGATGATGCACACGACGGAGGAGAACGCGATGGTCGGGACACGGAAGGCGGGGCGGGTGGCCCACGCCGCCAGCGGCAGCACCGCCCACAGCAGGTACCACGGCTGGACCACCGGAAAGAACAGCACGATGGCCCCGAACGCCACGCCGAGCGCCCCGACCACCGGGAGCCGGCCGGTATAGGTGGCCACCAGCATGCGCAGCACGACGAACGCGGCGGCGGCCGCCGCGATCGGGCGGGTGAGGTTGAGCACTGCGGTGGTGTGGTCGCCGAGGCCGAGCAGCACCCCGGCGAAGCCGGTGATGACGCCGAAGGCGGTCGGCAGGGACATCCAGCTGCGCACGGCATTGGCGGTGCCCAGGGTGTTCACCCAGCCGAACCCGAGCCCGCTGACGAACGTCACCCCCAGCGTCACGACCACCGCGATGGCCGACATCATCGCGCCCGACAGCAGCAGCGCCCGCCAGCGCCGTGCCGCAGGCGCTCCGGGCCAGGCCGCGCCCTCCCCGCCTGCCCAGCGCCGGGCCAGAGCCATCCCGACGAAACCCAACGCCGCCAGGGTGGGGATCTTCACCATGGCGGACACCGCGATGAGGGTGCATCCGCCCACCAGCAGCACGAACTGGTGCCCGCGCAGCGGCAGCGGACTGTCCACGGCCTCCATCGCCAGCACCACGCCCGCGAGCATCAGGCCCAGCATCAGCGCCTCGTTGTGCACGCCGGAAACCAGGTGGAACAGGACGAGCGGGTTCGCCGCGCCCAGCCACAGCGCGGTGACCTCGGAGACCCCGCAGCTGCGCGCGAGCCGGGGCAGCGCCCAGACGATCAGCGAGACCCCCGCGAGGGCGAGCAGCCGGTGCAGGAAGATTCCCGCCAGGATGTTGTCGCCGGTCATGGCGGCGATGCCCTTGCCGAGCCAGAGAAAAAGGGGCCCGTACGGGGCAGGGGTTTCGCGCCAGATGTTGGGCACTGTGCTGGTGAGCACGTCACCGACGCCGAGCGCGGGCGCCGGGCCGAGCACGTACGGGTCCAGTCCGCGCAGCGCGATCTCGCTCTGGGCGAGGTAGGAGTAGACGTCGCGGCTGAACATCGGCGGCGCGACGGTGAGCGGCAGCACCCACAGCAGCAGCGTGCGGTCCAGTTGGGAGCGAGTGAGCCTGCGCGGCGCGCCGTGGTGCAGATCACCGAGGGCGAACCGGCCGAGCAGCAGCCACGCCAGCACCACCATGACGATGCCGACCCAGCATATCGCCAGCGACGAAGTCAGCGTCCGGGAGAACAGTCCCAGCACGGGCTGGCCGTAGGTCGGGTTCTGCAGCACCGGCTGCGCCCCCGCGCCGAGCGCGCCGATCGCCATCAACACCGCGCCGACCGCGCCGAACCGCCGAATCCGCTGCAGCTGCACCAATTCCGACGGCGACAGCTCCGGGACGTCCGGCTCGTCGTGGTCGTGCAGGATTGCCACGGTGTGCGGCGGATCGGGGACGTCGAGGCCCAGCGCCCGCCTGCCGAACCCGAGCATGCGCCGCCGCCAGATTTCGAGCTGTGCCACTCGAGCAGCCTAACCGCCGGGCGCGGGCCGTCCGTTGCTGACATTGCGAACATCGCGGACGCGTCGAAGGGGGTTAGGGCAACCTTGGTGGATCGGGGGATGGAATTCCGTCACACTGGTGTTGTGAAAACCGTGGAGCAACCTGACGCGCAGGCAGGCGCGGGTGCCGGCGGTCCCTCCCGAGACGATGCTCGGGACGACATCGCGGACACCCGTTCAGCCGTCGTGCAGTTGCTGCTGGAGGACGGCCCGATCACCGCCACGGCGATCGGAACGAAGCTCGGGCTGACCGCGGCCGGGGTGCGCAGACATCTGGACGTTCTCATCGAGGCCGGTCAGGCCACCACGCGCATGGTCCCCAACCGCAAACCGGGCCGCGGCAGGCCTGCGAAGGTGTATCTGTTGACGGCCGCGGGCCGCGGCAGGCTGCGGCACGCCTACGATGACCTGGCCGGGGCCGCCATGCGGCAGTTGCGCAAGCTGGGTGGCGAGGCCGCGGTGCAGGAGTTCGCCAAGGAACGGGTGACGACCATCGTCGACGGCGTCGACCCGGTGTCCGAACAGACCCCGGAGGCGCTGGTCGAGAAGGCGGGCGAGATCGCCACCGCGTTCCGCGAGGCGGGCTTCGCCGCGTCGACCCGCAAGGTCGGCGCGGGCGTGCAGATCTGTCGGCACCACTGCCCGGTGTCGCACGTCGCCGAGGAGTTCCCGGAGCTGTGCCAGGCCGAGCTGACCGCGTTCCGCGAGCTGCTCGGCACGCACGTGCAGCAGTTGGCGACGATCGCCAACGGCGACTGCGCCTGCACCACCCACGTACCACTGTTCGTCCCGCGAGTTCCCGCAGCGGCGGCGAACTACTCGGCCGAGAACACCGAAGGAGAGCAATGACTGGGACTGTCACCGAGCCCGTGCCGCAGAAGGCCCCGCTCACCCAGGAGGAGACCATCGCCTCGCTGGGCAAGTACGGGTACGGCTGGGCCGACCCGGACGTCGCGGGTGCGAGTGCGCAGCGCGGCTTGTCGGAGGCGGTCGTCCAGGACATCTCCGGGAAGAAGAACGAGCCCCAGTGGATGCTGGAGACCCGGCTCAAGGCGCTTCGCCTGTTCGACCGCAAGCCGATGCCGAACTGGGGCTCGAACCTGGACGGCATCGACTTCGACAACATCAAGTACTTCGTGCGCTCCACCGAGAAGCAGGCCACGTCCTGGGAGGAACTGCCCGAGGACATCAAGAACACCTACGACCGGCTCGGCATCCCGGAGGCCGAGAAGCAGCGGCTGGTCGCGGGCGTCGCCGCGCAGTACGAGTCCGAGGTCGTCTACCACCAGATCCGCGAGGACCTGGAGGCGCAGGGCGTCATCTTCCTGGACACCGACACCGGGCTCAAGGAACACCCGGAGATCTTCCAGAAGTACTTCGGCTCGGTGATCCCGGCGGGCGACAACAAGTTCTCCGCGCTGAACACCGCGGTGTGGTCGGGCGGGTCGTTCATCTACGTGCCCCCGGGCGTGCACGTGGACATCCCGCTGCAGGCCTACTTCCGGATCAACACCGAGAACATGGGCCAGTTCGAGCGGACGCTGATCATCGTCGACGAAGACGCCTACGTGCACTACGTCGAGGGCTGCACGGCGCCGATCTACAAGTCGGACTCGCTGCACTCCGCGGTGGTCGAGATCATCGTGCGCAAGGGCGGGCGCTGTCGCTACACCACCATCCAGATCTGGTCGAACAACGTCTACAACCTGGTCACCAAGCGGGCCAAGGCGGAGGCGGGCGCGACCATGGAGTGGATCGACGGCAACATCGGCTCCAAGGTCACCATGAAGTACCCGGCGGTCTGGATGACCGGCGAGCACGCCCGCGGCGAGGTGCTCTCGATCGCCTTCGCCGGCGAGGGCCAGCACCAGGACACCGGTGCGAAGATGCTGCACTTGGCGCCGCACACCTCCTCGACCATCGTGTCGAAGTCGGTGGCCCGCGGCGGCGGCCGCGCCTCCTATCGGGGCCTCGTCCAGGTGAACAAGGGCGCACACGGCTCGAAGTCGACCGTCAAGTGCGATGCGCTGCTGGTGGACACGATCAGCCGCTCCGACACGTATCCCTATGTCGACATCCGCGAGGACGACGTGACCATGGGGCACGAGGCCACGGTGTCCAAGGTCAGCGAAGACCAGCTGTTCTACCTGATGAGCCGCGGCATGACCGAGGACGAGGCGATGGCCATGGTGGTGCGCGGCTTCGTGGAGCCCATCGCCAAGGAACTGCCGATGGAGTACGCACTGGAGCTGAACCGGCTCATCGAGCTGCAGATGGAAGGAGCTGTCGGCTGATGCCGCAGGCACAGAATGTCGCCGAGGCGGCGGCTGAGTTGAATGCGCGTTCCGCAGGCTCCACGCTGGACCGCACTCCGGCGGTGAACAAGGGCGAGGTGTTCACCTCGTTCGACGTCAACGCCTTCGAGGTGCCCAGCGGCAAGGACGAGGCGTGGCGGTTCACCCCGCTGCGCAGGCTGCGCGGACTGCACGACGGCACCGCCGAGGCGGTCGGCGCGGCCACCGTGGAGGTGACTCCGGTTGACGGGGTGGCCGTGGAGTCCGTGGACCGCAGCGACGCCCGCCTCGGAAAGGCGGGCGTTCCCGCGGATCGCGTCGCCGCGCAGGCGTTTTCGGGTTTCATGTCGGCGACCGTGATCTCGGTGGCCGCGGAGGCCGAGCCGGCCGAGCCGGTGAAGGTCGCCGTCACGGGCCCCGGCGCGGGCCTGACCGCCTACGGCCACCTGCAGATTCGGCTGGGCAACTTCGCCTCGGCGACCGTCGTGGTCGACTACACCGGCAGCGGAGTCTATGCCGACAACGTGGAGTTCGTGCTGGGCGACGGCGCGCGACTCACCGTCGTTGCACTGCAGGACTGGGCCGACGACGCGGTGCACGCCACGGCGCACCACGCGCTGGTCGGGCGGGACGCGGTGCTGCGGCACACCAACGTCACCCTCGGCGGCGATCTGGTGCGGCTCACCGGCACCGTGCGCTACGGGGGCCCGGGCGGCGACGCCGAGCTGCTCGGTCTCTACTTCGCGGACGCGGGCCAGCACTTCGAACAGCGCCTGCTGGTGGACCACGCCGAGCCGCACTGCAAGTCGAACGTGGTGTACAAGGGTGCACTGCAAGGCGATCCGGCCTCCGGAAAGCCCGACGCGCACACAGTGTGGGTGGGCGACGTGCTGATCCGCGCCGAAGCCGAGGGCACCGACACATTCGAGCTGAACCGCAACCTGGTGCTGACCGACGGCGCGCGTGCCGACTCGGTGCCGAACCTGGAGATCGAGACCGGCGAGATCGTCGGCGCCGGGCACGCCAGCGCCACCGGCCGGTTCGACGACGAGCAGCTGTTCTACCTGCGCGCGCGCGGCATCCCGGAGGAGATGGCGCGGCGGCTGGTGGTGCGCGGCTTCTTCGGCGAGATCATCAACAAGATCGCCGTCCCCGAGGTCCGGGAGCGGCTCGAGGCCGCTGTCGAAGCCGAGCTCGCCGCTATCGGAAATTAGACACAGCAGTTTGTCCATAACAATGCGAAGGGCATTCATGACCACCCTGGAGATCAAGGACCTGCACGTCGAGGTCGCGAACCCGGACGAGAACGCCGAGCCGATCAAGATCCTCAACGGCGTCGACCTCACCATCAAGTCCGGTGAGACGCACGCCATCATGGGGCCCAACGGCTCCGGCAAGTCCACCCTGTCCTATGCCATCGCCGGGCACCCGAAGTACACGGTGACCCAGGGCTCGGTCACGCTCGACGGCGAGGACGTGCTGGCGATGTCGGTGGACGAGCGCGCCCGCGCGGGCCTGTTCCTGGCGATGCAGTACCCGGTCGAGGTGCCCGGCGTGTCGATGTCGAACTTCCTGCGCACCGCTGCGACCGCCGTCCGCGGCGAGGCGCCGAAGCTGCGGCACTGGGTCAAGGAAGTCAAGGGCGCGATGGCCGAGCTGGAGATCGACTCGGCCTTCGGTGAGCGCAGCGTCAACGAGGGCTTCTCCGGCGGCGAGAAGAAGCGCCACGAGATCCTGCAGCTGGGTCTGCTCAAGCCGAAGATCGCCATCCTCGACGAGACCGACTCCGGTCTGGACGTGGATGCGCTGCGGGTGGTCTCCGAAGGCGTGAACCGGTACAAGGAGCGCGACAACGGCGGCGTTCTGCTGATCACCCACTACACCCGCATCCTGCGCTACATCCAGCCGGACTTCGTGCACGTCTTCGTCGGCGGCCGGATCGTGGCCAACGGCGGCGGAGAGCTCGCCGAGGAGCTCGACGCGAACGGCTACGTTCGCTTCACTCAGGCTGCGACTACAGGAGCGTAATCACGATGACCGGGACGGTGGTCGATCTGGACGTCGCCGCGATCAGGGCGGACTTCCCCATCCTGAACCGCACGGTGCGGGACGGGAAGCCGCTGGTGTACCTGGATTCCGGCGCGACCGCGCAGCGCGCGCTGCCGGTGCTCGACGCCGAGCGGGACTTCCTGCTCGGCCCCAACGCCGCGGTGCACCGCGGCGCGCACCAGCTGGCCGAGGAAGCCACCGACGCCTACGAGGACGCGCGCGCGACCATCGCCGGGTTCGTCGGCGCGCGGGTGGACGAGGTGGTGTTCACGAAGAACGCGACCGAGTCGCTGAACCTGGTGGCGGCGGTGCTCGGCGACGACCGGTTCGAGCGGGCCGGCGGGCGCGGGCCGGTCGGCCCCGGCGACACCGTCGTCGTCACCGAGCTGGAGCACCACGCGAACCTGGTGCCGTGGCAGGAGCTGGCGCGGCGCACCGGCGCGACACTGAAGTGGTACGGCGTCACCGACGACGGCCGGATCGACCTGGACTCGCTCGAGCTCGACGATTCGGTGAAGGTGGTCGCCTTCTCCCACCAGTCCAATGTCACCGGAGCGGTCGCCCCGGTCGAGGAGCTGGTGCGTCGGGCCAAGGCGGTCGGCGCGCTGACGGTGCTCGACGCCTGCCAGTCGGTCCCGCACATGCCGGTCGACTTCCATGCGCTCGAAGTCGATTTCGCCGCGTTCTCCGGGCACAAGATGTTCGGGCCCTCCGGGATCGGCGTGCTGTACGGGCGGCGCGAGCTGTTGGCGACCATGCCTCCGTTCCTGACCGGCGGCTCGATGATCGAGACCGTCACCATGGAGCGCAGCACCTACGCTCCCGCCCCACAGCGCTTCGAAGCGGGCTCGATGAACGTCTCCCAGACGGTCGGATTGGCCGCCGCGGTGCGCTATCTCGACTCTCTCGGCATGGAAGCCATTGCGGCGCACGAGCACCGGCTAGTCGAGAAGACGCTCGCAGGGCTGGGCGGGCTGGCGGGGGTGCGGATCGTCGGCCCGACCGAGCCGGTCGGGCGGGGCGGCGCGGTGTCTTTCGTGGTGGACGGCATCCACGCCCACGACGTCGGACAGATCCTCGACGACCAGGGCGTGGCCATCCGGGTCGGGCACCACTGTGCCTGGCCGCTGCACCGTCGGTTCGGGGTGGCGGCGACCGCGCGGGCCTCGTTCGCGGCGTACAACACCCTCGACGAGGTGGACGCGCTGGTCGCGGGAATCCGGAAGGCCCAGGAGTTCTTCGGAGTGCGCGAAGCGAACGACCGTCGAGGCAGGGCTGGTTCCGACTGATGCGTATGGAGCAGATGTACCAGGAGGTGATCCTGGACCACTACAAACGCCCGCACGGGCGCGGTCTGCGCGAGCCGTTCGGCGCCGAAGTCCACCACGTCAACCCCACGTGCGGGGACGAGGTCACGCTGCGGGTCGCGGTGGACGCCGACGGCAACGTGGTGGACGTGTCCTACGAGGGCCAGGGCTGCTCGATCAGCCAAGCGTCCACCTCGGTGCTCTACGACCAGGTGGTGGGGCTGCCGGTGGCGGTCGCGTTGCGGACCGTGGACGCGTTCAACGAGATGATCGGCAGTCGCGGTACGGTCGAGGGAGACGAGGACGTCATCGGCGACGGCATCGCGTTCGCGGGCGTCGCCAAATACCCGGCCCGCGTGAAATGCGCGCTGCTGGGCTGGATGGCGTTCAAGGACGCCGTCGTTCGAACCGAGGAGGAACGGGCATCATGACCGACGAGCAGGTCGCGGGGCAGCTGGCCGACGAGATCGAAGAGGCCATGCGCGACGTGGTCGACCCCGAGCTCGGCATCAATGTCGTGGATCTGGGCTTGGTGTACGACATCAAGGTCGCCGACGAGGGCGAGACCAAAGTAGCCCTGATCGACATGACCCTCACGTCGGCAGCGTGCCCGCTCACCGACGTCATCGAAGACCAGTCCCGAAATGCCTTGGTGCGCAGCGGGCTCGTCGAGGACATGAAGATCAACTGGGTCTGGATGCCCCCGTGGGGGCCGGACAAGATCACCGAGGACGGCCGCGAACAGCTCCGCGCCCTCGGCTTCACGGTCTGAACAGACTCCACCCCTTCCGGAATGACCCATGACGTGCGCCCAGCGCACGTCATGGGTCATTCCGGAGTGTTCTTGGTCAGAGGGTGATGGGGAAGAGGTGGCCGAGGGAGCCGAGGGAGTTGGAGACATAGGTGAGGCGGTGGTGTTCCAGGCCGTAGGCGAGGTCTTCCAGGGCGGTGCAGCGGGCGAAGAACCAGATGCGGTCCATCAGGACCGGATCGTGTGAGGCGCCGCTGTAGGAGGCCAAAGCCCGGTCCAGGGCATTGGGGCCGAGGTCGCGCAGCAGGCGTCCGAAGTCGGCGGCCGGGTCCGTGATGGCGGCGTCGGTCCAGTCGATGATGCCGACGATGCCGCCGTCGCGCGGGTTGACGAGCACGTGTTCGATGCCGAGGTCGTTGTGGGAGAAGACAAGCCGGGGGGCGGGCGCCGGAGGTGCGGTGGACAGGAACGCCTCGGCGGCGTCCTGACGTCCCGGCGGCACGACCGCGCAGACCGCACGGTAGTTGCGGCGTGCTTCGTCGAGCCAGGCGTCGATAGGCGTGGAGTCGGTGTCCACGACCGCGCTGACGGTATCGGGATCGGTGGTATGCAGGGCGTTGAGCAGCGTGCCGAGTGCGTGGCCGAGACTGACGGCCCACCCTTCGCGGTCCGGGGCGGGGATCTCCAACGCCGGCACTCCCGGAAGGCGGTGGTAGCCGAGGCTATCTCGAACCGTGTCCACGAAAGCCAGGCGGGGCACCGGGAGCGGGGAGATCTTGCGCATCAGGGTCAGCAGGACGGCTTCGCGCATGGTCTGGTCGCGGGCGCGTGCCCTGTGCGGCTTGCCTTGTCGCACCAGCAACTGTTCGCCGACGCTGTAGACGACGTGGTCGATGCCCTCCCCGACGAGCCGAACCGGGCCGGACGGCGGATGTTCCAAGTTGCGGGCGACAATTTCGGCGGGCCCGGTCTCCAGCGGCTTCACGCCGTTCGGTTTCCCCGCAGCGCCGATCGACAAACCCCTTCCGGAGCGGGACCGTGTCGCCCCGGACAGACTCGGGATTTCCCTACCTGCGCGGGCCGAAACCCACGCAGGCGCAAGATAGGCGATAACAGCAGTTCGCAGCTCGGAAATCGCCACGCGAAACCAGGCGATCCAGACCAAACCCCTACGAGGCACCTAGGCACACCCTAGCTTCGCCCGATGTTTCCGCGCAGGCCGATCAGCACGCTGTGGCCATGGTGGGCACTGCGGACAGCTGGTTGATGCCCATCGTTGAGGCCATTCTCGGCCCGGCGCCCCGTGGCGAACCGGATGATTTGCGTCGGGTGAGCAAGAGCTGGATGGACTCCGCCGAGCGGTGGCAGGAATTCGCGAAACGCTGTGAAAAGCTCGCGCAAGTCAGCGTCGCCGCAGGCGCGCGGGGCGCGGTCGCCCGAGCGATGGCCGACCAAGCCCACGGGCAGGCGGCATGCCAACGGGAGGTTGGCGCGTACTGTCAGAGTCTCGGGCTGGTGTGCCGGGAGACCGCGGCCGGTATCGAGCTCGCGCTGCTGACCTGGCGGGCTATCGGAGTCGTCACCGCCGCCCAGCTGACAGCCGACGTCTACCTGTCGTTCGCCGGCGGGACAGGCCTGGTCGCAGCCACCGCGCACCGCACCGCGGCCAGGTCCGCCTGGCGGGTGGCCTGGCATAAGATCGTCCAGCTCATCGCCACCTTCGGTGTACGCGAGAACGCCAAGCGCGCCACCATGGTGCTGGCCTCCACCGCGATCGGCGGCGGACTCGGCGCTGCGGCGCCGCTGGGAATCCAGCTGTGGCAGCTGCACAAGGGCCACCGGGACGGCATCGACTGGGAGCCCGTTGTGGTGTCGGGCATCAGCGGCGCGATCGGCGCCCTCGCGGGCGCGGGCACCGCACTCGGACTGTCGCGTCCGGTGAGCAAGCTGGTGGCGCCTGCCCGGCTCGGTGATACCCGTGTCGGCAGGTTCATGGCGACCGCGTCCGGGGCCGTGCTGCTCGGCACGGCGAGCGGCGCGACGGGCGGCGTGCTCGGTGCGCTCGCCGCCGCGGCGGCGACCACCGTATACCGCGACGGACCAGCCGCACTGCTGAACGGCCGTATGACCGCCGCACCCGAGGAATTGCGAACCGGTTTCCTGACCGGACTGCTCGGCGGCGCGCTCGGCAGCACGCCGCATGCGTTCCAGCCTCGTCACACCACAGCAATGGCGGGACTGCGGCCGCTCGCCCTGCCCGCTCTCATCAGCGGCGCACCGCCGACCCGGCCGACTCCGGGTCGCGATATCACCACCGAACTCGGTGAACGCGAGCACGCGGGCCAGTTCGACCGGGACGCGACGTTCGCCGAAATCATTCGGCGGCAAGGATTCTCCGGTCTCGCGAAGACGATCGATGCGGCGGCCTTCGAAGAGACCAGCGCCGTGGTGGGCCGCGAAGGCATGCTCGTCGCAGGCCATGCGGGCGCCGAAAGTGGCATCGTGCCTGGGACGGTCCTATCGACCACCGACCGTGACGCGGTCCGTGCCGGGCCGCGGTCAGCCACGTCGATGCTGCGCGTGACGTTCCATCCGGATGCCCGGGTGATCACGTCGGATCAGCTGCTCGGCAGGCAGAACCGAGACTTCGAATCGCTTGCAGCCGCACTGCACCGCCTCGGCGAACAGCCCAACAACGCCAACACCGCCAAGTTGCGCGCACAACTGCATGCCCGCGCCGCGATCGTGGCCGATCCCTTGCTCTACGCCGCAGCCAAAGGCTTTGACGCCTACCTCGATTCGCCCCCCACGCCGAGTGGACCCGAGGCGAAGATCGTCGTGATCAATCCGAGCGCGATGCTGGTGCACGAGGTTCCCATCGCGCCGGATCGGCTCGACAACACGAACCTCGACGCTGCTGCTCAACCCGGCAGCGCTCTCGGCGGACTCGCCGATGCCGAGTTCGCATCCGACGTGGCGGACTCCCGCCAACAGGGACCGGGCGGATTCGCTCCGATCGATCCGAAGGACCAGCGCACGCTGGAAGATTGCCTGCGTCTTCCCGACGGCACCTATGCGATCGGCGCCAATCCGATGACGCACCCATACGGACAGCTCGTCAACGCCGGTGGGATCGAGCAGCCGGGGCGGGCGCGCAACTGCGTCGACTGCGCCTTGTCGGGACTGTCCACGTACCAGGGCGTACCGCGAGTCGCCGCGCCCCGGTATTTCGAACTCGGGCCGGACGGTACACCCCTCTTCGAACAAGGCGGCGAAGTCGGTGGCGTCGACCGTGTGAATGCCTGGCTTGGGCATCGAGGACGCTGGGTCCATCCGTTCAGCCTTGCCGACCAATACCTCGGCCCGGAAGCCCGTCAACTGCTGGTTTCATACCGTTACGATCGGATTCACGACGCTGTCGCCAGGTCGGGACCTGGCGCTGCCGCCATTCTGGACGTGAGTTTCGCCAAGTACCGTGACGGCAGTCTCGTATACACAGACGATGGCCGCATTCAATGGTCCGGCCTACGACATTTCTTCGTGGTCGTCTATCCGCATGATTCGAAAGGGCCGATCTGGTGGGACCCGCAAAACGGCAGAACCTGGGACCACCCGCCGCCGCCCTATGTCAAACAGACCGGTGAAATCAGTTACGTACTCGTTCCACGGCGCCTCCCCGAAGGAGAATTCCATGGCCTCGCAAGCCCCCATCACCCTCGACCAAGCGACCCGGCTCGCCCAACGTCTGCTGGGCGCCTCGGAACCGGTGCTCCTGATCCCATTCCGGCACGGCTGGGCGGTCGAGACGACGACAGCGTCACCGACACACGACGTTCCGATCGGGCGGCCGAACCTCATCATCGACCGGACCGGAGTGGTGACCGAACACCCCAGCATCCCGCTGTCGATGGTCATGGAGCAGTACAGCGAGGCGAGGGACCAGGGCCGGATCCAGGGCCTGCGGATCCACGTGCCGCCGAGTTAACCACCCCATCCGCGTTCTCCGAACGGCTGCGCGAGGCCATGGCCTCGGGCACGGCCTCGGTGGAACTGCTGCAGGTCAGTAATGATCCGAACGCCGCCTACCAGGTGGACAAGATCATCTACAACGACGACTTCGTGGTGGTCCGCAAGAAGGTCCGCGATCCGCAACACGCCGACGCCGAGATTCTGACCTGGTTCGTGGCGGGCGCGATCGGCGCTCGGGTTCCCGCGATCCACCTTGCCGAGCCAACCCTGGTCTACGTCGAATACATCCCCGGTCTGAGCGGTGCGGACCTTGTCAGGAACCTGGTCGATGTCGATGCGCGCAAAGGCGACGAAATACACCTCAAGAAGGTCTTGCTCGCCGCGCTGCACGACATGCGCGACGGCAGGCTGATCGGCTTTCTCGACTATTTGGCGCGCCACGTCGACCGGCATGAGGGCAACGTGATGATCGACGCAATCAAGGCACTGTCCGGCATCGACAACAGCGGTACTCACAGCGCAGGCGGGTCGAGCAGCACATTCGCCGAACACCTCTGGAACCGGATAACCATGTTCGGTCTGGAATGGATCGACCCGGCCGCGCCGATCGACATGGCACAGATCAGGCGCAATCTCGACGGGTTGCGCGCCGAGTTCGACAGCCGGGGGCGCGGCGCGTGGCATGAGGACATGATCGCGCGGCTGGACAACATCGAGAACGAGGCGATCGACGTCGGGCGTTCGCGGCTCGGGTGGGAAGCCGAACGGTCCGCCGCACTGGAGTCGGTTCGACAGCTGCTGACAGGCGCGCCGGATATCGAATTCGGTTGGGACGCATTGGTGCAACACCCGGAGCTGATCGCGCGACTGCCCGGACCGGCGGACCGGCGCAACGCGCTCTCGGCCGCGATCGAGGCCTATCGCGACGTCGACGCCAGAATCAGAAACGCCGAAACCGACGCGGCGATCTGGATGCGCCAGTTGGCGCTCGACCAGATGCCGGGCTTCCGGCGAGCGTTGCGGGAGCTGAACCTGGATCCGTTCGTCGTTCCGA
>JABFVX010000431.1 GCA_013362555.1 Mycobacteriaceae bacterium | reverse complement strand
GTGGCCGCGCTGGATCCGGGCGCCGACAAGCGCGCTCCGGCCGGGCAGCGGCGTGTCCTGCCGCAGGCGCGCCTCGGCCTGCCGCCGCTGCCCACCACCACCATCGGCTCCTACCCGCAGACCACGCCGATCCGCACCGCGCGGGCGGCGCTGCGCCGCGGCGACATCGACGCGGGCGAGTATCGGCGACGCATGCGCGCCGAGATCGCCGACACCATTGCGCTGCAAACCGAACTCGGCCTGGACGTGCTGGTGCACGGCGAGCCGGAGCGCAACGACATGGTGCAGTATTTCGCCGAGCTGCTGGAGGGTTTCGCCGTCACCGCGAACGGCTGGGTGCAGTCGTACGGAACGCGCTGCGTGCGTCCGCCGATTCTGTTCGGCGACGTGGCCAGGTCCGCGCCGATGACGGTCGAATGGATCGGCTACGCCCAGTCCCTGTCGGCCAAACCGGTCAAGGGCATGCTCACCGGGCCCGTCACCATTCTGGCGTGGTCGTTCGTCCGCGACGACCAGCCCCTCGAGCAGACCGCGCGGCAGGTGGCGCTGGCCATTCGGGACGAGACAGTGGACCTGCAGGCCGCCGGGATCCGGATCATCCAGGTGGACGAGCCCGCGCTGCGGGAGCTGCTGCCGCTGCGGAGCCTCGACCGCAAGGCGTATCTGGACTGGGCGGTGTCCGCGTTCCGCCTCGCGACCTCGGGCGTCTCGGACGCCACCCAGATCCACACCCACCTGTGCTACTCGGAGTTCGGCGACGTCATCGCCGCAATCGCGGGCCTGGACGCCGATGTCACGACGCTGGAAGCGGCCCGCTCCCGCATGGAGGTGCTCGACGACCTGAGCGAGGTCGGATTCGACCTCGGCGTCGGCCCCGGCGTCTACGACATCCACTCCCCCAGGGTGCCGTCAGTGGCGGAAATCACCGCCGCGCTGCAGACCGCGCTGCGCGGCGTGCCCGCCGACCGGCTCTGGGTCAACCCCGACTGCGGTCTGAAGACCCGCAACTCCGGGGAAGTCCGTGCCGCCCTAGCGAACATGGTCGCCGCCGCCCGCGCCCTGCGCGGATAGCCCCTGGCCTTCCAGAACGGCCCGTGGAGTGCGCCCAGCGCACTCCACGGGTCGTTCTGGAGGTTTGCACGTTTGTTAGGGGGCGTAAAAATTCTGTTAAGGACAATGTCGCAAAGGCCTGGTTCGGCCTCAAACTCGCGGCATGACCAACGTTGTTCCGGAGACTGCGGAGATCCCGCGAAGTCTCGTGGTGGGGGGTACTCCGGTACCTATGCAGGACGTGTCCGACGCACCGGCCGGACTGGCGGTGGTTGACGCCGCGGGCGAACCCGTCGACGATGAACCCGTGCCGCACACGGGCGGAGCGATCCGGGGGCCGGTGCGGTCCGCGCTGGTCATCGGCGCGCTCGGGGTGGTGTTCGGGGACATCGGGACCAGTCCGATCTACACGATCCAGACGGTGTTCAACCCGAACGACCCGCATCCGGTGCCGGTCAGCGGCGACAGTGTGTTCGGCGTGGTGTCGCTCGCGTTCTGGTCGGTGATGATCATCGTCACAGTCACCTACTTCGTGCTGGCGATGCGAGCCGACAACAACGGCGAGGGCGGCATCATGGCGCTGATCACCCTGCTGCGGAAATGGTGCGGGCACCGTGGCTCCCGGCAGGCGGCGATGCTGGCCGCACTCGGCATCTTCGGGGCGTCGCTGTTCTTCGGCGACAGCATGATCACTCCGGCCATCTCGGTGCTGTCCGCGGTAGAGGGACTCGAGACGGTGGAGCCGTCGCTCGGGGGCATCGTGGTGCCCGCCACGGCCGTCATCATCGTGCTGCTGTTCCTGGTCCAGCGCCGCGGCACCGCGGTGGTCGGACGGGCCTTCGGGCCGGTGATGATCCTGTGGTTCGCGACCATCGGCCTGCTCGGCATCACGGGCATCGCGCGCAATCCGGAGATCCTGAAGGCGCTGTCGCCCACCTACGCGCTGGGATTCCTGTTCGGCCACATCGGTGTCGCGTTCTTCGCGTTGGCGGCCATCGTGCTGGCCGTGACCGGCGCCGAGGCGCTGTATGCGGACATGGGCCACTTCGGCCGCCGCGCGATCACCCGGGCCTGGCTGATCGTGGTGCTGCCCGCGTGCATGCTCAGCTATTTCGGCCAAGGCGCCCTGGTGCTCGACGACCCGGCGAACACGTCGAGCCCGTTCTTCCTGCTCGCGCCCGGGTGGGCGCGGCTGCCGCTGGTGCTGCTGGCCACCGCGGCCACCGTGATCGCGTCTCAGGCGGTCATCACCGGGGCATATTCGGTGGTGTCGCAGGCCGCGCAGTTGGGGTACCTGCCGCGGATGCGGATCGCACACACCTCCGAGCACGCCATCGGACAGATCTACGTGCCGTGGATCAACTGGCTGCTGATGTCGTCGGTGCTGGTCCTGGTGTTCACCTTCCGAAGCTCTGCCGCGCTGGCCTACGCGTACGGCAT
Organism: Mycobacteriaceae bacterium; assembly: GCA_013362555.1. GTDB lineage: Bacteria > Actinomycetota > Actinomycetes > Mycobacteriales > Mycobacteriaceae > JABFVX01. Next base: position 4,035 of record JABFVX010000431.1, on the reverse strand, counting down.
GACGGCTACCGGCACGATCACCTGTACGACAGTGCTGTTCTTCTACGTGTCGCGGGCCAGGTGGGGCACGCCGTGGTGGCTGATCGGGCTCGGAGCCGTTCCGCTGCTGTCAGTGGACCTGCTGTTCGTCTCGGCCAACCTGACCAAGCTGCTGCACGGCGCGTGGCTGCCGCTGATGATCGCGCTGACGGCCTTCACCGTCATGACCACCTGGCAGCGCGGCCGCGAAATCGTCACCGCGGAGCGGGAGCGGCGCGAGGGATCGCTGCGCCAGTTCATCGAGGACCTGCACGCCGGCAAGCAGCCGATCCAGCGGATCCGCGGCACGGCGGTGTTCCTGAGCCGCGGCAAACAGACGGCGCCGCTGGCGTTCCGCGCCAACGTCGAACACAACCGCGTGCTGCACGAACGGGTGGTCATCATGTCGATCAAGACCGAGCCGGTGCCGCGGATCCCGGACGACCAGCGCGTCGTCATCGACCACCTGGGCTACACCGACGACGGGATCATGCACGTCACAGCCCGTTTCGGATACATGGAGACGCCGGACGTCCCCGGCACGCTGGCCACGATAGACCCGGCCATCACCGAGGGCTGGCTCGATCCGGACCAGGCGTCCTACTTCCTGTCGACCATCGACCTGCAACGCGGCGACGCGCCGACCATGGCGCGCTGGCGCAAGCGCCTGTTCGTCGCCACGTCCCACATCACCGCCGACGCCGCCGAGTACTTCGGCCTCCCGCGCGGCCGCACGGTCATCATGGGCTCCCACATCGACGTGTAGGCCCTCCAGAATGGCCCGTGACGTGCTGCGTTAGCGGCACGTCACGGGCCATTCTGGAGATTGACGCTAGCCCTTGGCGAGGTACTCGAGGCGTTCCTCGGCGATGGCGGCGCGCATCATGGCGGCCAGGCCGGGGTGCCGGTCGAGGGCGGGGTCGGCGTCGACCACCGCGCGGGCGAAATCCTGGGCTTCGGTGATCACCTCGAGGTGGTCCAGCAGCGACAGCAGCCGCAGGGTGGAGGTCGTGCCGGACTGCGCGGCGCCGAGGATGTCGCCTTCGCGACGCTGGCGCAGGTCCAGCAGCGCCAGCTGGAATCCGTCGGAGGTGTCGGCGACCTCCTGCAGCCGGGCCATGGCCTGACCCGCCGGGTTCGCGTCGGTGACCATCAGGCACAGGCCGGCGTGCCCGCCCCGGCCCACCCGTCCGCGCAGCTGGTGCAGCTGGCTCACGCCGAAGCGGTCGGCGTCCATGATGACCATCACCGTCGCGTTCGGCACGTCGACGCCGACCTCGATCACCGTCGTGCACACCAGGACGTCGATCTCGCCGGCGGCGAAAGCGCGCATCACTGTGTCCTTTTCGTCCCCTGGAAGTCGGCCGTGCAGCAGACCCACTCGCAGTCCGGCCAGTGCGCCGGCGCCCAACGCCTCGTAAAGATCAACCACCGCAGTGGTTTCGGGCTCCTGTCCCTTCTTGGGCGGTTCGTCGCCGATCCGGGAGCACACCACGTAGGCCTGGCGGCCCCGGTCGACCTCCTCACGGATTCGTTCCCAGGCACGGTCCACCCACTTCGGATAGGCCTTGCCCGGAACGACTTTCGACTCGATCGGGGACCGGCCGCGCGGCAGCTCCGTGAGCGTGGAGGTCTCCAGGTCGCCGAGCAGGGTCATGGCGATTGTGCGCGGAATCGGAGTCGCCGTCATCACCAGCACGTGCGGGGTTGTTCCCGCTCTGGCCTTGGCCCGCAAGGCATCCCGCTGCTCCACGCCGAAGCGATGCTGCTCGTCGATCACCACCAGGCCCAGGTCGAAGAACTCCACGTTGTCCTGGATCAGCGCGTGGGTGCCGATCACGATGCCCGCGTCCCCGTTCACAGTGGCCAGCAGCGCTTCCCGCTTGGCCTTGACCGACATGGACCCGGTGACCAGCACCAGCCTGGCGGCCGGGTCGGCAGCGCCCAGCTCGCCACCCGAACCCAACTCCCCCAGCATCGCCCGCAGCGACCGGAAATGTTGCGCGGCAAGCACTTCGGTGGGCGCAAGCAACGCGCACTGCCTGCCCGCGTCGACCGCCTGGAGCATCGCCCGCAGCGCGACGATCGTCTTGCCCGAGCCGACCTCGCCCTGGAGCAGCCGGTGCATCGGATGCGGCTGCGCCAAGTCGGCAGCGATGTCGCCCGCGACCTCGAGCTGGCCCGCGGTGAGCTCGAACGGCAGCCTGCTGTCGAACGCGGCGGCGATGCCGTCGGTGCGCGGCGGGCACGGCTCGGCCGCGCGGTCCGCCATTTCGTGCTTGCGCACCGCCATGACCAGCGCCAGCGCCGCGGCTTCGTCGAAGCGGAGCCGGTCGCGGGCGGCGGTGACCTGGTCCTTGGTCTCCGGAAAGTGAATGGTGCGCAGGGCGGTGTCGAGGTCGATCAACCCGCGCGCCGCGCGCACCTGCGCCGGAATCGGGTCCGCGATGGGGTCGAGCCGGTCGAGCACGTCCTTGATCGCCGGGGCGATGTCCCAGCTTTGCATCTTTGCTGAAGCGGGATAGACCGGCACGAAAGGGAAGTCGAATACCGAAACCGGCCCGCGCAAGGCGCCGCCCGCGCGCACGCGCTCGGTGAGGTCGTCGGAGTCCCCGCCGATGGTGCGATAGTCGGGGTGGCTGAGGCTCCAGTTTTTCGGCTTGTCCTTGGGCCACCAGTTCACGGTGCCCGACATCATCATCCGGGCGCCCTTCTTGATGTTGTGCTGCACCTTGTAGCCGTTGAAGAACGTGGCCTTGACGTCCTGGTCGTCGGTCGCCAGGACGACCTCGAGCCGCTTGCCGCCGTTGCGGTTCTGCAGCAGGCTCGCGGACACGACGGTGCCCACCACGGTGACGTGCGTGCCGTCGGCGGGCGCGCGTTCGCCCAGCGGCTGGCCGGGGGTGAGGTACCGGTGCGGGTAGTGCCGCAACAGGTCCTCCACGGCGTGGATGCCGAACACCTCGCCGAGCTTCTTCGCGGGTCCGGCGTCGAGCACGGACTCCAGCCGATCGTCCAGCTTGACCGCGGGGGCAGGGCCTGCGGAGCGACTCTCTGACACTACTCGACTCCCAACTGCAACAAGTCTTCTCGCTGTCCTCCTGGATACACCACCACGTCGACGCCCGGGTGGCTCGCCATCACATGATCATGCAGCCGCTCTGCAAGGTCAGCGGGCGCCTGCGCGCCGACGAGCAGGGTCACCAACTCCCCGCCGAGGGCGAGCACCCGGTCGATCAGCAGCATCCCCGCCTCCACCGGATCCGGCGCGACGACCACCACCTCGCGTCCCACCAGCCCGAGGCCGTCGCCCGCCGCACAGGTGCCGACCAGCGTCAGCGCCCGCTCCGTCGCCACCCGCAGCGATCCCCAGCGGGTGCCCGCGGCGGCCTCGGACATGGTGAACGCGTCGTCGACTGCGATGCGTCCCGGATCGTGCACAGCCAGCGACGCCAGCCCCTGCACCATCGACGAACTCGGCAGCATCAGCACGTCGCGGTCGCCGTCGCGGGCAGCCACGCCGACGGCCAGCAGATCCTGCGCGGGCAGCGCGCCGTTCGGCAGCACGAGCACCTCGCGGTGCGGCATCGCGCGGATCGCGGCCAGCAGGTCGGTGCCGCCCACCGGGTCGTCGCCGCGCAGCACTGTGGCGCCTTCCGCCTCGAACAGCCGCGCGGCCTGGTCTCCGGCGACGACGGCCAGAATGCCCCGTGCACCGGGCTCGGCCGAGCTCGGTGCACGCAGCGCTTCCAGGGCGAAACAGGTGATCCGCACCCGCCGCAGGGTCCCCGCGGCCACCCCGGCGTCGATCACCGCGCCCGCGTCGCGGCAGTGCACGTGGCTCGACCAGGTGCCCGATCCGTCCTCGACCACCACCACCGAGTCGCCGAGCTGCTCCAAGCGCTTGCGCAGCACCGACATCCGGTCCGCGTCGGTGTCGTCGATGAGAAACATCACCTCGAAATGCTGCTCGTCGTCGCCGGGCCGGTCGGCGTCGACCTCGATCACCCGGGCCCG
>JABFVX010000168.1 GCA_013362555.1 Mycobacteriaceae bacterium | reverse complement strand
TCTTCGGCGTCGCCCACAGCCTGCGCCTGGCCCACACCGTCGGCGTCAACGAGTGGTTCACCGCCCTGGTCGACCGCGCCCGCCACTCCCACCCCGGCGAACAGGCCGAGCTGGCGGCGTGGTGGTCGGAGACCCGCTGCGCCCGACACTTCGGCGACCTGATCAAACCCGACGGCTACGGCCGCTGGCGCTACCACGACCGGCACGGTGACCGGCAGGTCGAGTGGTTCCTCGAGTACGACTTCGGGACCGAGCCGCTGAGCAAGCTCGCCGGGAAACTGGCCGGCTACGCCGCACTCGCGCAAGCCACCGGTATCACCACGCCGCTGCTGGTGTGGCTGCCGACCTCGCGGCGCGAGGCCGCCGCCCGCCAGCTGCTCGCGAAGGCGTGGCGTGAGCTCGACGACCGACGCTCGGTACCGATCGCCACCGCGGCAGCAGAGCTGCTCAACCCCAAAGCCAGCCACCCGAGTCCGGCCGACGAAGTCTGGCTGCCGCTCAACGCGCCCGCCGGAGCGCCCCGGCGACCGCTGTCGGGGCTGCCCGAGACCTGGCCACACGTGGCGCCGCCGATCACGCCCAACGAGGAGACCCCGACGGGGCCGGACTCACCACAGCTCTTGTCGCCGCCGCCCTCGCCGATGCCGCCCACCGCGCACAGCGCGCGGGCGCCGCGCGGGGCGAGCCGGCCGGGGAGGTGGTGAACGCCGTGCTCGCCAAGCTCGCTATCGGGGCCGCAGCCATCCTGCTGCTCATCCCCGTCCTGATCGGCCAGAGCGTCAGTGCCGTGGTGGACGCGCTGTTCAGCAGCTCGTCCAGCACCTCGGTGGACTGCACCAAGCCCATCGCCGACATCCCGCCCGACTACTGCCTGCTCTACGTCACCGCGGCACCGGACTGCCCCGGCCTGGACTGGACCGTGCTCGCCGCCATCGGCAAGGTCGAAACCGACCACGGCCGCCTGAAAGCACCCGGCGTGACCGAGGGCGAGAACTTCGCCGGGGCCGGCGGGCCGATGCAATTTCTCGCCCCGACCTTCAACGACGTCATCACCAAACACCAGATCCCGCCCGGCGGCGCCAACCCACCCTCGCGGTACAACCCGCACGACGCCATCCACGCTGCAGCCTTCCTGCTCTGCGACGAAGGCGTCTGGCGAGGCGACCTGCGCGCAGCGATCTTCGCCTACAACCACGCCGACTGGTACGTCGACAAGGTCCTCGACCAAGCCGCCAAGTACGCCCAAGCCACTGCGACCAGCGTCGGCAACGGCGACTGCAACGCCATCCAAGCCCTCAACACTGCCACCCTGACCGCGATCAACTACGCCTGCGGAATGCGCGGCCTGCCCTACGTGTGGGGCGGCAATGGACCCGACGGCGGACACGAAGGCTTCGACTGCTCCGGCCTGACCAAAGCGGCCTACGCCGCCGCCGGAGTCACCCTCCCCCGCACCGCCCAGACCCAGTTCGACGCAGGCCCGCGCGTCCCGACCGGGCAGCCGCTGCTGCCGGGCGACCTCGTCTTCTACGGCACACCCGGCAACATCCACCACGTCGGCCTCTACATCGGCGCCGGACTCATGATCAACGCCCCGACCTTCGGCCAACCGGTCCAGATCGACAACTACCGGTACAACGGCGACGACTACGCCGGAGCGACCCGCCCGGCGGCTCCGATCGCTGTTGTGGCTTCCACTCGGACTTGAATACCTCCGGCTGTACTTGAGCGTGTCGTGAGCATCTGCTCAGGCGCTGCAGAAGATCGGGTCGTCAGCTACGAGTGCCACCCCGTTCGATTCTTTCGGCGAGCCGCTGGGCTTGCCCGTTGTGCACATCGCTCACCCACTCCCAGCCGGGCTTGGCCGATGGGCCGACCCGCGGGTCGCTGGGATCGCGGCCTTCGAGCAAGGCGAGCACGTATGTCCGATCCTGGCCGATCCGGACGTGTAGCTGATCGGCTGCGCCGACTGATCCGTGGCCGGGGACGAGGACGTCGACGTTGCCCGCTACGTCGTCGAACAGCCGCAGCGCTGCGAGGTAGTCCTCGATCGGGTCGGCGGTGTCGTTCCAGTCGAGCATGGGGATCAGGACGTCGGAGAGCATGTCGCCGGCGACGAGCACCCCGTGTTCTTCGATGAACAGCGCCGCATGGCCCGGTGCGTGCGCCTGGTGCTCGATGATCCGGACTTCAGGGCCGTCCCATGGGATCCGCGCCGTTCCGGCGGGCAGGGCGGTGATGAGGCCGTACAGGTCCAGCGGGACTCGTTCGGCGATGCCCGTCGGTTTCAGGTGGGCGGCTATCGCGGCCTTGGCCTCCGGGTCGGACAGTTGGTCGCGGACGGTGGCCGCGCAGCGGGCCGTGCCGTAACGAGGGGCCGCGCCGAGCCGGGTGTGCCAGAGCAGGTGGTCCCAGTCCGGATGCGTGGAGAAGCCCGCCACGACGGTCTGTCCCGCATCGGACAGGTCGTTCGCGAGGCAGACCATCTCGTGGTCCTGCACCCCGGGATCGATGAGCAGCACGCCGGCGCGGCCCTGTACCACGACGGCGTTGCTCTGCACGAACTCGCTCGTGTGGACCAGCACACCTTCCGCGACCTTCCTCAGCACGGGTCGGCCTCGCCCACGTCGTCCGCTGCCCGCGGCGCGGTGTAGCTCATTTCGTCGCCTCCTTGATCTGCTCATGAGTCGCGACCGGTCCTGGACCAGGACAATACGGCGCTCGACGAAAAGACGCGCCGTGCTTATCCGGCCGTGCCGCACGAGGCGTTCGCCGCACACCCTCAGGCCGGGAAGCCCACTGGGTCCACAGTGGGCTGTATCCGCAATGGTGCCGGAACCTTGCCAAGAAACGGTTCACGATGTCGTCTACAAGAGACAGATGGTCGGTTTGGCCATTCCGCTTGACTTCACAGGGGCAAGGAAGCGTCCATAGACGTGCGGCCCGATACCACCGGATGCGCACCGCGGGGCCGCACCGCTCCGGCCGGGGCATGACCACTCACACCACACCACGTTCTGCGAGGCAGTCATGTCCACCAACGCCAACCCGCCGCTGCACGCTGTCCCCAATTCTGGCAAGCCACGCACCGAAGCCGAGGAAAAGCTGTGGCAGGCACTACTCGACAACCCCGATAGCACCGCTGTCGCGCTGTCGACCGCTGCCGGGATCGGCAAGTCCACCGCGCCGAAGATCCTCACCCGCTGGGAAAACGAAGGCCTGGTCACTCGCACCGCCGGGATCGCCGACGGTGGATCGCGTCCCGCCGACCGCTGGTCGATCACGGCCGATGACCGACACGCGGATGAAGAACAATCCGTGGACGACGGACCGGCCGGTGACCAAGCCGCCGCTGATCAATCCCCTCGGGAAAGCGACGTGCCCGCCGACGACCAGCCCGCTGCGGCGGGTGGCACGCAGGCGGATACGCGGTCGAAGAGCGAGCGACTGGCACCGGGGGCGTTGCGCGGGATGGTCGAGGACTACCTGCGGGAGCACTCCGGACAGGACTTCACTCCGAACGTGATCGGCAAGGCACTGACCCGGTCCGCCGGTGCGGTGCACAACGCGCTGGAGAAGCTGGTCGCCGGCGGCTACGCCGTGCGCACCAGCGACAAGCCCAAGAGGTACGCGCTCGCCCCGGCCTCCGACGACTCCACCGCGAACAGCTGAAGGGCCGGGGCGAGCATCACAGCCCGCTCCGGACACCCACACCCGACGACATACGGGAGCACGACCATGCGCACGACCCGCCCGGCCGACGCCACGACCGCCGACCACGACACCATCACACCTACACCGCCTTGCCCTGCCATCGCCGACTTCTACGACGAGCACAGCACCGAACCCCGATGGCTCGGAGCCGTCCAAGGCCACGCCGATCCGGGATCACTGCGCACGATCGACATCGGGCGAAAGCTGTTGGAGGCGACCGATCCGGATACCTTCGCCGCCGCTGTGGCCGACCTGGTTGACGTGTGGACAGACCAGGACGACGGCCTGCGCTATCCGCCGTCGGACGGGTGGCCGTGGCCGTGGCAGGACCTCCGCCACGCCGACTGGGTCTACACCTTCGACGGACACCGGGTCTGGGTCGTCACCGACCGCGCCACGGTCGGCACGATCACCCCGACAGCCCTGATTCCCGACCCGGAGGACGTTCTCGCGCGACGGGTCGAACTGCTCGACGAACTGCACCGTCGGACCGATCCCACCGCCGAGGACCACCCCGCCGCTCCGGGACAACCCAGCCCTCGCCGGAGCCGTTTCGACCTGCTGCACGAACACGTACTCCGCGCCGGCGACCGCACGCAGCCGTTGACCGATCGCGAGATCGCCGACCTTGCATTCGCGCTGACCAACCCGCTGGTCCGCGACGCCTGCCTGTCCTTCGCCATCAGCGAGCACGCCGACCGCGCCGAGGCCCTGTGGACCGAACTGGTCAGGACCAGCCCCGTGCCCGAACGAGCCGAACCGGCCGCGCTCCTGGCCGCCTACGCCTGCCTACGAGGCGACCTCGACCTCGCCGCCGCCGCAGTCGGACACGCCGAGAGGAGCCGCCCCGGGCACCGCCTCAGCGAACTGCTCGGCACCGCACTGCGCAACGGGATCGACCCGCAAGCCCTGTCCGAGCTGGCACGGCAGAGCCAGAAGCTGATCGCAGAGCTGTGACCACAGCACCCGGATACCGGGATCCACTCTTGCCGACCTGATTTTGACCAGCCGTCGGCGGCCCGAGCAGAGCCGCCGACGGCTCTTCACCGTCACGACGCGAACCAGACAGCCCGATCAGAACCCGCAAACCTGCACCGCGACCGATGCGGTCGACTGTGACGGACCGCTCGGCGAGCACGGTGGTCAGCACTTCCGGACCGCCCAGCACGCCGTGTCATGGGTCCTGCACAGCAACCGAATCGGCCGACCACGATGGACTACGTCGCTGTCGGCGTCCGACCGGCACCCCGATCGGAGAGTGCCGCCGAATCGAGTCGCACAAAGCCCAGACGGTTGACGCCGCGGTCAGGGCCGGCCGATGGTTACCAGGACGGCGCTGTCGATCTTCGCCGACCAGGCGGGAAGTGGCGGTCTTGGCGGGCAGCGTGTCGATGACCAAGGTGGTTGATTCTCAGGCTTCACTGAAAATATCAAACTAATTAATCCAGCGCAGTACGTCGACGAAGGCCGCCGGACGGCGCCGACTTGTAAACGCGGGAGCAGGACCAGCCCTCCCCTGTCGGGCTTCGGCCCCGAGGGCTTCGTCGCGCGCGTCCGGCCAGCCCGGGTCGCACGCTGCCGGGGTGGATTCAGCCGTGATCGGACATGACGCCTACAGGCCCCATGTCCGCCAGTTGACCATCGTGGACCGCTCACCATCGGTGGCGACGAGGTCGTGGGCGGCCTTGATCACGTCAGCCAGCGGCAGTTCGGCGTCGGAGGGCCATTCCCGGGTGTGGGCTTGGTGGTCGTAGAGGACCGGTTCGCCGTCGGGGTCGCCGCCGTTGGTGGTGATGTAGGAGCCGGTGGCGTCGGCGTGGGCGATGAAGCCGCGGTCGAGGGCGATGCCCAGCCGGATGGCCACCCAGCCCTCGGCCCATGGGTCGGGTCGGGCCAGTTCGACCATCGGCGGGACCGGGCCGTCCTGGGCGGCGAAGTCGGCGGCCATGCGTTGCAGCAGCGCGTCGAGATCGGCCGCGCTCGTGATCGGGGTCGGCTCCTCGCCCCTCTTGTACCAGGCCATCAACGACGCCACGGCGGTTTTCCTCCGGTGAACTTCTTGTAGTAGCCGTCCGGGCCGTGCACGGCGAGCGTGTAGCCCTCGGGCAGCACTGCGGGCAACAGACTGTCACAGCCGAACGGGCCTTCGCACGGCGCGTAATTCAGCACCAGCGTCAGCTGACGCATCGCGGGATCGGCGGCACCTTGCTCCCGCATCCGTGCGGCCAGCTTCAGCTCGACGTCCGCCTCGGTGATCACGGGCAATCGGGGACATCCCTCGGCCGCCAGTGCGGCGTTGACCTTCGGCGTCCACTCGTCGCGCCCGCTGACCTCGCGCTGTGTCGACCCGTCGGGGGCGACCCATCGGCCGTGGGTCTTCTGCCCGGTGCCGCCGATTACGGTGGGCGGAAGGTCGCGACGTAGCGCCTCGACTTGGTCCGGGGGGAGCGGTGGCGGCTCGGCCACCGATGGCACGGCGGTGGTCTGCGGTGATCCGGCTGGGGTGGTCGGTGCCGGCTGCGTGGCGGGTGGCGAGTTGGGCGAGGCCGCTGGCGGGGTGGCGGTGCCGTGAACCGCGCTCAGCACGGCCTCGGCGCGGGTGATGCCGTCGACCAGGGTCTTCCAGAGTTCCTTGATGCCCGTGATCGCCTCGGCGAAGCGGCCCAGGATGGCGTCCTTGTCGCCGGTCGTATCGCCTTCCAGGGCGATGGCGAATAGTGCCTGGGCGTCCTCGGCCAGGTCTTCGGCCTGTTCTAGGTGTACTGATTCGTGACGTTGTTGACGTCTAGGCGGTCAGTCGGGTGATGGGTGGCTGGCCGCCGAGGGCGCTGTGTGCTCGG
>JABFVX010000112.1 GCA_013362555.1 Mycobacteriaceae bacterium | reverse complement strand
GGCGGCCTTCGCGAACTGGGCGGCCGGGCGAGCGTGCAGGCCGGTTTTCGACGCGATGACGGCGGTGCGCGTGATCATGCTGTGGTCTTCTCCTCGTTCGGTTCGGCGGCGGTCATGCCGCGGCTTCGGAGATCTCGTCGGCTCCGCGGCCGGGCGTGGACAGGTTCCACCGCCGAATGATGAAGCGGAACGTGACGTAGTACAGGGCGGCGTAGCCCAGGCCGATGGGGATCAGCCAGATCGCGTGCTGAGCCTTGCCGAAATTCAGCACGTAGTCGATGAAGCCCGCCGAGAAACTGAACCCGTCGTGGATGCCGAGTGCGTTGGTCAACGCCAGCGCGGACGCGGTGAACAGAGCGTGGATCACCAGCAGCGGCCACGCCACGAAGACGAACGAGAACTCCAGCGGCTCAGTGATTCCGGTGAGGAACGAGGTCAGTCCCACCGACAGCATGATGCCCCCCACGAGCTTGCGCTGCTCCGGCTTGGCCTCGTGCCAGATCGCGAGCGCGGCGGCGGGCAGACCGAACATGAAGATCGGGAAGAAGCCGGTCATGAAGGTGCCCGCGTGCGGGTCGCCCGCCAGGAACCGCGGGATGTCCCCGTGCACCCCGTGATAGTCGCCCACGACGAACCACAGCACCGAGTTGAGGATGTGGTGCAGTCCCAGCGGCAGCAACAGCCGGTTCGTGAAGCCGAAGACGCCGCCGCCCGCCACGGCGTGGTCGGAGACGGTGTTGCCCAGCCAGGTCAGCCCGGAGTTGAACGCCGGGTAGATGTAGGCCATCGCGGTGCCGATCACCACGGCGGCGCACGCGGTCAGGATCGGGACCAGCCTGCGCCCGGAGAAGAAGCCCAGGTAGTCCGGCAGAGTAGTGCGGTGGTAGCGCTGCCAGAGCACCGCCGCGGTCAGGCCCATCACGATGCCGCCGAGCACGCCGAAGTTGACCAGCTCTTGCCCGCCCTTGCTATCGACCTTGCCCGGCAGCACCACCGGCGACATGGCCTTGAGCACGCCTTGGAAGGCCAGGTAGCCCACCACCGCGGCGAGCGCCGTCGACCCGTCCGATTTGCGTGCCCAGCCGATCGCTATGCCCACCGCGAACAGCAGCGGCAGCGCGTCGATCAAAGCGCCGCCCGCGCCGCTGATCACCTGGGCCACCGTCCTGGCTGCAGACCAGCGTCCGATCATGTCGGGCTGGCCCAGCCGCACCAGCAGGCCCGCGGCGGGCAGGGTCGCGATCGGCAGCATCAGGCTGCGGCCGAGCCGCTGCAGGCCGGTGAGGTCGAAGGACCCCGGCTTGCGCACTGCGGAGGTGGCCATAACCGCTTCCTGGTGAGATGGGACAGTGATCCGTCTCACGGTATACTGGTTATAACCAGGTTGCAGATCTGACGCCCGGAAGCCCGCCCACGCACTGGAGGAAATCGTGTCCAAGGCCGCTCAGATTGTCGCCGGACTCGGCGGCGTCGACAACCTCGTCGAGGTCGAGGGCTGCATCACCCGCCTGCGCGTCGAGGTGCGCGACCCCGCGAAGGTCGACCAGCAGGCGCTGAAGGCCGCGGGAGCGCACGGCGTCGTCGCGGCGGGTTCGGCCGTGCAGGTCGTCGTGGGCCCGACCGCCGACGCATTGGCCGAGGACATTTCGGATCTGTTGTGACGGAAGTACTTTCCCCTCTGGCCGGCCGCGCCGTGCCGCTGTCGGCGGTGCCCGACCCGGTGTTCGCGTCCGAGCTGGTCGGCTCGGGCGTCGCGGTGGAGCCTCCCGACACCGACGCCCCCGTCACCGTCGTTGCGCCCGTCGCGGGCGTCATCGCCAAGCTGCACCCCCACGCCGCCGTGATCGTCACCGACTCCGGCGCCGGGGTGCTGGTGCACGTCGGCATCGACACCGTCCACTGCCCGGAGGTCTTCACCTTGCGGGCAGCCGAAGGCGACACGGTGGCCGCGGGCGATCCCCTCGTGGTCTTCGCCCCCAACGCCGTCCGCCGCGCCAACCGCAGCCCGATAGTTCCCGTGGTCGTCATGGACACACCCCCCGGCAGCGCCACCGCTCCGGCCGCAGGCCCGGTCGCTCCCGGCGACCGCCTGTTCACCTCGTCCTGAACGCGTCCTTCACTCTGTGTGAAGGAAGGACGTATTCAAGACAGTCATGGCGACTTGGTATCGGTCGGCGCGGTACCACGAGCGGCAGTGTTCTACGGGAGTGTCGCCGGAATAGGCGACGCGGTCGAAGCGCAGCATCGGTGCGCCGGGATCGGTGCGCAGCCACTCGGCCTGGCGCTGGTCGGCGGCGATGGCGCGAATGGTCTGCTCGGCGCGGTCGACGGGGCTGGCGTAGTCGTATTCCAGCAGCGCGTACACCGAGCCGGTGAGGTCTCGTTCGAGCAGGCCGGGAGCCACGGCGGCGGGGTACCACGCGTCGTCCACCGACATGGGCACGTCGTCGGCCAGCCGCAGCCGGACCGCGTGCAGCGCTTTGTCGCCCGCGGCCAGCCGCAGGGCGGCGGTCGTGACCGGCGGCGGCGCGTCGTGTGCGGTGTGGAGCACGACGGTGCTCGGCGTGAGGCCCAGCCGTCGCATGTCCGCGGTGAACGAGGCCATGTGCAGCCGGGAGCGGGCCACCTTCTCGGCGACGAAGGTGCCCTTGCCGGGGATGCGCACCACGATGCCGTCGGACTCCAACTGGCCCAGCACCTCGCGCACGGTCATCCGGCTGACATGGTAGTCGTCGCAGAGCAGCCGTTCGCTCGGCAGCAGCGTGCCCGGCGTCACCTCCGCACAGAGCTCGGCGAGCGCCGTGCGCAACCGTGCCTGCTTGGTGATCCGGGTCATCTCAGCCGAGCCGCTTCAACACTTCGTCGTGGAGGAGCCCGTTGCTGGCCACCGCGTTGCCGCCGTGCGGCCCGGGACTGCCGTCGAGAGCCGTGAACCGCCCGCCCGCCTCGCGGACCAGGACGTCGAGCGGCGCCAGGTCCCACAGCGACACCTCCGGCTCGGCCGCAATGTCCACCGCCCCCTCGGCGACCAGACAATAGGAGAAGAAGTCGCCGTAGCCGCGGGTGCGCCACACCGCGTCGGTGAGGTCGATCAGCTGGTCTCGCCTGCCCAGGTCGCGCCATCCGGACAGGCTGGCGATGCTGAGGCTGGCCGCGCCGAGCGAATCCACCCCGGAGACCGAGATCGTTTCCGGCGCACCGCCGTTCACGCTGCGATGCGCGCCCTGTCCCGCGGCCGCCCACCAGCGTCTGCCCAGTGCCGGAGCGCTGACCACCCCGACGACCGGCGCCCCGTCGGACAACAGCGCGACCAGGCTCGCCCACACGGGCACGCCGCGCACGAAGTTCTTGGTGCCGTCGATCGGGTCGACCACCCACTGCCTGCCGCGCAGCACAGCCGAGCCGCCGAACTCCTCGCCGAGCACCGCGTCGCCGGGACGGACCTCCCCGAGAATCTCCCGCACCGCCCGCTCGACGGCGAGGTCGGCGTCGGACACCGGGGTGAGGTCGGGCTTGGCGTCCACCCGCAGGTCCAGCGCGCCGAAACGGTCGCGGGTGACGGCGTCGGCCGCGTCGGCCAGCCGCAGCGCCAGGGTCAGGTCGTCGGAGTACTGCACCTCGCCAACGGTAGCGGGTGCGGGCCGACCGCAGCACCCGGCGTTCGCGCGGACATTCGGTGTTACGTGCGTCCGTCGGCGAGCGATGAACGTGACATTCACACCAGGTTCCCTGTTCTTGTCCGTGTACCTGGGGATCTGATTAGCTAGGCAAAACACGCGTGCCGATCGGCATGTCTTTCGACGGGGAGGTTCCCGGACATGACCCAACCGCCTTACGGTGGTGACAACCCCTGGGGGCCGCCGCAGCAGCCGCAGGGGCAGCAGCCCGGCTGGCCGGGCGAGCAGCAGCCGGGCTGGCCCGGCCAGGTGCAGCCCAGCCAACAGCAGCCGTACGAGTACGGGCAGAGCTACGTGCCCGGCGGGCAGCCGCCGCAGGGTCCGCCGCCGGGCGGGCAGTGGGAGCCGCCGGGCGGCGGGCCGAAGAGCAACAGCGGCACCATCGCGGCGATCGTCATCGCCGCCCTGGCCGTGGTGATCGCCGCCGTGGTCGTCATCGTGGTGATGAACAAGGGCGACGACAAGTCCGACAGCCAGGCCTCGTCGAGCAGCTCCGCGACCTCGACGTCGAGGCACTCCTCCTCGACCACGCGCAGCCGGTCGTCCGCGCCGACGACCACGTCGTCGACCGACGACAAGACCTACAACCTCGACCAGTTGGCGCGGATGAAGGTCGGCGACTGCTTCAACGAGAGCGCCTCGGGCAACTTCTCGAAGACCTCGTGCACCAGCCCGCACACCGACCAGATCTTCGCCAAACTCACCTCCAAGGCGAGCACCGCCACCGGCGCCGCCGACGACGCCAAGACCCAGTGCAGCGAGGACGCGAACCAGACCCGCATCCGCAAGTCGGCCCTGCCCGACGACGCGGGCGTGGTCATGTACTACCCCCTCGAGGCCAGTTGGGATTCGGGCGACCGCCAGGTGTTCTGCGCCATCGAAGCGGGCGCGTCCAAGTTCTCCAGCTCCTTCGTCGACTAACCCCGACGCCGCCAAAGCAACCTCCGGAACGGCCCATGATGTGCGTAGAACGCAACTCATGGGTCGTTGTGGAGGTTGGTCGGCGGACCCGGTGGGCACGTTGACGCCACCCGCCGTGACGTGCGGTGTTGACTGCGCCGCACACGAGGCCCTGCGCGGGCCGTTCCGGATTGGCGGTAACGTAAACCACCGTGCATCCCGACGTCGCCGCCGATCTCGCCGAACTCGACACCACCCTCAAAACCGTCGAGGCGGTGTTGGACGTGGCGGAGCTGCGTCGCCGGATCGACGAGCTCGAGCACCAGGCGGCCGACCCCGAGCTGTGGAACAACCAGGAGCACGCGCAGCAGGTCACCAGTCAGCTGTCGCACGCGCAAGGCGAGTTGCGCCGGGTCACCGAACTGCGCCAGCGCCTGGAGGACTTGCCGGTGCTGTACGAACTCGCCGAAGGCGAGGACGGCGCCGCGGGCGAGTCGGCCATGGCCGAGGCCGACGCCGAGCGGGCCGCCCTGCACGCCGACGTCGAGGCGCTCGAGGTCCGCACGCTGCTCTCGGGCGAGTACGACCCGCGCGACGCCGTGGTCAACATCCGTTCGGGCGCAGGCGGAGTCGACGCGGCGGACTGGGCCGAGATGCTCATGCGCATGTACATCCGCTGGGCGGAGAAGCACGGGTACGGGGTCGAGGTCTACGACACCTCCTACGCCGAAGAGGCGGGCATCAAGAGCGCCACCTTCGTGGTGAAGGCGCCCTACGCCTACGGCACCCTCTCGGTCGAGATGGGCACCCACCGGCTGGTGCGAATCAGCCCGTTCGACAACCAGGGCCGCCGCCAGACCAGCTTCGCCGAGGTCGAGGTACTGCCGGTGGTGGAGACCACCGACCACATCGACGTTGCCGAGACCGACATCCGAGTCGACGTCTACCGCTCGTCGGGCCCCGGCGGGCAGAGCGTCAACACCACCGACTCGGCGGTGCGCATCACCCACATCCCCACCGGCATCGTGGTCACCTGCCAGAACGAGAAGTCGCAGTTGCAGAACAAGGTCTCCGCCATGCGGGTGCTCCAGGCCAAGCTGCTCGAGCGCAAGCGGCAGGAGGAGCGCGCCGAGCTGGACGCCCTCAAAGGCGACGGCGGCAGCTCCTGGGGCAACCAGATGCGCTCCTACGTCCTGCACCCGTACCAGATGGTCAAGGACTTGCGCACCGAGCACGAGGTCAACAACCCCACCGCCGTGCTCGACGGCGACCTCGACGGCTTCATCGAGTCCGGCATCCGCTGGCGCATGCGCCAGGGCCAAGACGCGTAACTCCGTTCCGGGATCCGGTCTGACCGGGGTGGATGTCCGAGTCGTGATCACCTTGTAATCTGTTCGCGTGCTTGCCGCGAGATCGTCGTTCGACTTCACCACCTGGTTCCGGTCCGATGGCCTGGAAGTAGTGCTGCTAATCCTGGGGGCGGTGCTGTTCGGCAGGCTCGTCGGCTGGGCGCGCGGCCTGATCACCACCCGCATCGACAAGAGCTTCCGCCACGGCGACGACCTGGTCCGCTCCGAGGACACCAAACACCGGCACGCGCTGGCCCAGGTGATCAGCTGGGTGCTGTTGTCGATCGTGTACTTCCTGGTGGGGATCGAAGTGCTCAAGCGCTTCGGGTTCGAGATCGGCGCGCTGGTCGCCCCGGCGGCGGTGCTCGGCGCGGCGCTCGGCTTCGGCGCCCAGCGCATCGTGCAGGACCTGCTCGCCGGGTTCTTCCTCATCACCGAGCGGCAGTACGGCTACGGCGACGTGGTGCGCATCAACGTCTCCGGCAGCACCGAAGCCGCCGAGGGCACCGTCGAGGCGGTGACGCTGCGCATCACCCGGCTGCGCAACATGGACGGCGAGCTGATCTCGGTCCCCAACGGCCAGATCATCAAAGTGACCAACCTGTCGAAAGACTGGGCGCGCGCTGTGGTGGACGTGCCAGTCCAGCCTTCCGC
>JABFVX010000198.1 GCA_013362555.1 Mycobacteriaceae bacterium | reverse complement strand
GAGGCGCTCGGCGAGCTGAAAGGGCTGTTGCGCAGCAAGGGGTTCTGCTGGATCGCCAGCAGGCCCGAGCTGGTGGCGATCTGGTCGCAGGCGGGTCCCAACCTGACCTTCGAGCCCGCGGCCCAGTGGGGTTCCATCGACGAAGAACCCGGCCAGGAGATCGTGTTCATCGGCGTCAAACTGCACCGCGACCGAATTCGCGCCGCGTTCGACGCCGCTCTGCTCACCGACGCCGAGCTCGCCGCGGGCCCCGTGGGCTGGCGGGCCTACCCCGACCCCTTCCCCGCCTGGTCCCACCACGAGCATGCCTGACCTCTCTCCAGAATGACCCGTGGTGTGCGTTCAACGCACACCACGGGTCATTCTGGAGAGGCGGTCAGGCCAGCGGGAGGTAGACCTTCTTGCCGGAGTCGACGAACTCCTCCGACTTTTCGGCCATGCCCGCCTCGATAGCGGCGGCGTCGGTGAGGCCGTGCTCCTCGGCGTAGGCGCGGACGTCGGCGGAAATGCGCATCGAGCAGAACTTCGGACCGCACATCGAGCAGAAGTGCGCGGTCTTCGCGGGCTCGGCGGGCAGCGTCTCGTCGTGGTACTCGCGTGCGGTGTCGGGATCCAGCGACAGGGCGAACTGGTCGCGCCAGCGGAACTCGAAGCGCGCCTTGGACAGTGCGTCGTCGCGCTCCTGCGCGCGGGGGTGCCCCTTGGCCAGGTCGGCCGAGTGCGCGGCGATTTTGTACGTGATGACGCCGACCTTCACGTCGTCCCGGTTGGGCAGGCCGAGGTGCTCCTTCGGCGTCACGTAACACAGCATGGCGGTGCCCGCCTGGGCGATGATCGCCGCGCCGATGGCCGAAGTGATGTGGTCGTAGGCGGGCGCGATGTCGGTGGCGAGCGGGCCCAGAGTGTAGAACGGCGCCTCCTCGCACAGCTCCTCCTCGAGCCGCACGTTCTCGGCGATCTTGTGCATCGGAACGTGCCCGGGCCCCTCGATCATCACCTGCACGCCATGGGATTTCGCGATCTTGGTCAATTCGCCGAGCGTGCGCAGCTCGGCGAACTGGGCCGCGTCGTTGGCATCGGCGATGGAGCCCGGCCGCAGGCCGTCGCCGAGCGAGAACGTGACGTCGTAGCGCGCCAGGATCTCGCACAGCTCCTCGAAGTGCGTGTACAGGAACGACTCCCGGTGATGCGCCAGACACCAGGCCGCCATGATCGACCCGCCGCGCGAGACGATGCCGGTGACCCGCTTGGCCGTGAGCGGGATGTAGCGCAGCAGCACCCCCGCGTGCACGGTCATGTAGTCCACGCCCTGTTCGCACTGCTCGATCACGGTGTCGCGGTAGATTTCCCAGGTGAGTTTGGTGGGATCGCCGTTGACCTTCTCCAGCGCCTGGTAGATCGGCACGGTTCCGACCGGGACCGGGGAGTTGCGCAGGATCCATTCCCGGGTCTCGTGGATGTTCTTGCCGGTGGACAGGTCCATGATGGTGTCGGCGCCCCACCGGGTGGCCCAGACCATCTTCTCGACCTCTTCGGCGATCGACGACGTCACTGCGGAATTGCCGATGTTGGCGTTGATCTTCACCGCGAACTTCTTGCCGATGATGGTCGGCTCCAGCTCCGGGTGCTTGTGGTTGGCCGGAATCACCGCCCGGCCCAGGGCCACCTCCTCGCGCACCAGCTCCGCGGCCACGCCCTCGCGGGCCGCGATGAACCGCATTTCGGTCGTGACGACGCCGGCCCTGGCCCACGCCAGCTGAGTGGGCGCCCCGGGGACGTCGGGCTTGGCCCAGCCGTCGCGCAGCTTCGGGAGCCCGGCGTCCAAGTCGATGGCGGCGGTGTCGTCGGTGTACGGCCCCGAGGTGTCGTACACGTCGAAGTGCTCGCCGTTGGTGAGTTCGACGCGGCGGACCGGAATCCGCAGGCCGTCCTCCTCGAGGTAATGCTTGCGGCTGCCGTCGATCGGGCCGGTGGTGACGGAACTGACAGTGCTCATGAGCTCTCCCTACGCCGGCATTACCCGGTCAGGTTCATCCGGTCGACGGCCCCAGCCGTCCTCTCAGCCCGCTCTGCGCAGGCTCCCGGGTTCTGAAAACTAACCCGTCCAGACTACCCATCCCCCTGCCGCACAACCCGCGCACCCGGAAAATCCCTCCACGATGGGTCGTTCTGGAAATGTAGTCCAGCTCTTCGCGCAAAAGCCCTGGTAGCCGTCCTGGGGCTGACTGGATGCTAATCTGGATGGGTGGAGTCGATCTCGCGGACGGTGGTGCGTCGCGCGCTGCATGACGCCGATCCAGACCAGGATTGGTGGCGTAATCGGCCTCCTGGTGAGCGGGTAGCGCACGTCCAAGAGCTGCGGTCGGACTACTACGGTTGGGGTCATGGAACTGGACCGCGACTTCAGCGAGTTTATCGAGTCCTGCCTCGCACATGACGTGCGGTTTCTGGTTGTCGGTGGATACGCGGTCGCGGCGCACGGGCATCCTCGGTTCACCAAAGACATGGACGTCTGGGTCTGGATAGACCAAGGCAATGCAGAGCGGCTGATCGCGGCGTTGCGCGACTTCGGCTTCGGTTCACTCGGCTTGAGTGTGGCTGATTTCGTTGCTGAGGACATGGTCGTGCAGTTGGGGCATCCTCCGAAGCGGATCGATCTGTTGACCTCGGTCGATGGTGTTGAATTCGATCCGTGCTGGGAGCGCCGAGTGAACATCGCGGTCGGCGGACAGTCGGTCCCCTTCATTTCGATGGACGACCTGATCGCGAACAAGGAGGCGTCCGGGCGCCCACAGGATGTAGCCGACGTTGCGGTCCTCGACAACCTGCGCCGACGGTAGTTCGGTAGGGCTCAGTCGGCGATGTCGACGACCACCGGGGCGTGGTCGGAGGGGGCCTTGCCCTTGCGTTCCTCGCGGTCGATGTGGGCGCCGGTGACGCGGGCGGCGAGGGCCGCGGTGGCCAGGATGAAGTCGATGCGCATGCCTTCGCGGCGCGGGAAGCGGAGCTGGGTGTAGTCCCAGTAGGTGTAGACACCGGGGCCGGGGGTGTGGGGGCGCACCACGTCGGTGAAGCCGGTGTCCAGGACGGCCTGGAACGCCTTGCGCTCCGGCTCCGAGATGTGGGTCTTGTCGGCGAAATACGCCAGGCTCCACACGTCTTCGTCGAGCGGGGCGATGTTCCAGTCGCCGACCAGGGCGATCTGCGCCTGCGGGTCCGCGGTCAGCCAGCGCTCGGCATTGTCGCGCAGCGTGGCGAGCCACTCCAGCTTGTACTGGTAGTGCGGGTCGGCCACGGCGCGGCCGTTGGGCACGTAGAGACTCCACACCCGGACCCCGTTGCACGTGGCGGCGATGGCGCGCGCGTCGACCACCGGCGCGGCGATGAGCGCCTCGCCCGCGTCGCGGTCGAAGCCGGGCTGGCCGGGGAAGGTGATCTCCACGTCGTCCAGGCCGACGCGGGACACCAGCGCCACGCCGTTCCACTGGTTGAACCCGGCGTGCGCGACTTCGTACCCGCGATCCTCGAACGGCTCGAACGGGAACTGCTCGTCGCGGCACTTGGTTTCCTGAATCGCCAGCACATCCACCTCGGCGCGGTCCAGCCAGTCCGCCACACGGCCGACACGGGTCCGGATGGAGTTGACGTTCCAGGTGGCAAGGCGCATTACGTGTTCGCTCCCGGTGGCATGGTGTAGCGGTAACGATGGTGCTCCACAAAGCCTAGCGCGCGGTACATGTCGAGCGCGCCGGCGTTGTCGACCGCGACTTGCGCGTACGCGTGCGTCGCGCCGTGGGTGCGGGCCCAGCGCAGCACTTCCGCGCCGATGAGGGTGCCGAGGCCGTTGCGGCGGTGCGCCGGGGCCACGTGCACCCCGCTGAGGCCGACCCAGCGGCGGCCGCCCGGGGCGTCGGTGACGGCCCCGCGCGCGATGGCCAGCGGGGGAATCCCGCCCAGCGAAGCGAAGCCGAGCAGGCCGTTGCGGACCGCGCTGAGCACCTCCAGCGTGGCCGCGGACTTGTCGACGCGCGGATCGTAGCCCGCGAACACATCCACCCAGCTGCGCGTCGGCACGGTGTCCACCGGTACGATCGACGGACCCTCCGGCAGCACGACGGTGTCGAGATCGACTGCCAGCACCTGAGTTTCGCCGTAGGTGCGCCAGCCGGGCGGGATCGGCACCATCCGGTCCGGAAGCACCAGCGTCGGGGTGAGGTCGCGCTCGGTGTACCACCCGGCGATCGCGTCGACCGTGCTTGCGGCGGTGGTCGCGATGCCGCCCGGGTTGCCCAGCGGCACAGCGGAATTGGCGCGGTTGGTGTAGCCGTAGCCGGCCCGGACCAGCCAGCCGTCGATCCAGTCGTGCTCCGAGCCCGGCCACGCGTCCGCGGCGGCGGACTCCAGCGCCCGAATGTCGGCGGTGCGGATCGGCCTGGGGCCGAGGGCCTTCATCGCGTAAACCTGGTCGGGCTGCACCGCGACGACTTCGCCCGCGGTGGTGCGCACCGTCACCGGGTCGGTGTCGAGGAGTTCGCCGATGACGTCGGTGAGCGGCTGGGCATAGCCTTCTGGCAGCCGGTACCGGACCACCACCCGCGCGCCTACGGGAGGCAGATCGTCCATGGGGATCAGTCTTCGTCGTCGTGGCCGAACGGGTCGGGCACGGTGCCGGGCGTCCAGTGTTTGCCCGGCACGCCCCAGCCGTTCTGTTTGATCGTCTTCTTCGCGGCCCGGGCGTTGCGGCCGATGAGGACGTCGACGTACAGGAACCCGTCCAGGTGCCCGGTCTCGTGCTGCAGCATCCGCGCGAACAGGCCCTCGCCCTGGATGTCCACCGGCTCGCCCTTGCCGTCGATGCCCGTCACGCGGGCCCACGTGGCCCGCCCGGTGGGGAAGTTCTCGCCGGGCACCGAGAGGCAGCCCTCGGTGTCGTCGTCGGGATCGGGCATGGTCTCCGGGATTTCGGAGGTCTCGAGCACCGGGTTGATCACCTCGCCGCGGCGGCGCGAACGGGCGCCGCTCGCGTCGGTGTCGGGGCAGTCGTAGACGAACATCCGCAGCGACACGCCGACCTGGTTCGCGGCCAGCCCGACTCCGTTGGCGGCGTCCATCGTGTCGTACATGTCCGCCAGCAACTCGGCAACTTCCTCGACTGACGTCACCGGTTTGGTCGGCTCGTGCAATACCGGGTCGCCGATGATGCGGATGGGAAGAATCGCCATGACGCCAACAATAGCCACGGGGTCCCGACGCGCCGCGGAGACACGTGTTTCGGACGGTTAGGCATGGTTCAATGCGGGCAGCACGCTGTTATTCACGTGGACCCCGTATTTCCGGTTGCGCCGCCGAGGTAGGCTGGCTGGTCGCAGCGAACGGCATCACACACCGAACAACCGGGGGTGAGGAGCGAGATGGACGGCGCAGCAGCGCGGAGCGAGACCCTTGTCGAGTCAACTGAATCCGAGCACGGCGTCGGCGCCGACGGGCTGACCCGCCGCGACCACGACATTCTGGCCTTCGAGCGGCAGTGGTGGAAGTACGCGGGCGCCAAGGAAGATGCGATCAAAGCGCTGTTCAGCATGTCGGCCACCCGCTACTACCAGGTCCTGAACACCTTGGTCGACCGCCCGGAGGCGCTTGCCGCCGACCCGATGCTGGTGAAGCGGCTGCGCAGGCTCCGTGCCAGCCGCCAGAAGGCGCGCGCGGCGCGCAAGCTCGGCTTCGAGGTATGAGCGCCTGCCCCGCGCGCCGCGGATGATCCTCTAAGGTTCATGGCGTGGGACCAGAGAATTCGCCGTCCGGCGGTCCGCCGCTGCGCGCTATTGCCATGGTGTTGATCGCCTTCGCGATCCTCTTCGGCGGCCTCGGCGCGTTCTCGCTGTCCACGCCCGCGGATTCGGATGCCACCACGGCCGCCTCGTCCTCGGCCGAGACCGTCTCGCAGGTGCCGACGACCGCCAAGGCCGGCTCGCCCACGCTCCCGCCGAAGTCCTCGTCGGCGGCGGCTTCCGCCACCGCGGCGCCGCCGACCACGACGGCATCCACCCGCCCGGCCGCGGCGGTCGACCACGCGATTCCGGTCCGGGTGCTCAACAACAGCTTGGTCGCGGGCTTGGCCGCGAACACCGCCACGAAGCTGCGGACCGCCGGGTGGACCAACGTCACCTCCGGCAACTACGCCGCGGGCACCATCCGGACCACCACCGTCTACTTCGGCGACAATCCGCGCGAGCAGGCCGCGGCCGAGGCCATCGCATCCGAACTCGGCGCGCACGCCGTGCCGCGCTTCGCGGGCATCGCCACCGCCGCCCCCGGCGTCATCGTCATCATCGCCTCCGGCTGACCTCCCCTGAGAGCGCGATTGAGAACCCGAATGGCTGGGTTGCACCCCACGCGGGGCGAGGGCGGTGCTGTCGGTGCTGTTCCAGGCCTTATGATCGAAACCCAGCCTGCCTGGGGCGGCGTCGCCCCAGCCCAGTTGCAAAGGAGCTCCCTCGATGGCATCACCCGGACCTCGGGCAACGGCCAAGTCCCTGTGGGTCGCGGCCCCGCTGCTCGCCGCCGCGGTCCTCGGGCTCGCCGCCTGTTCGCCTCCCGGCCAGGAGACCAGCGATGTGAAGGGCACGACTCCTGCGATCAAGCCCGCGCCCGGTCCGGGCGAGGCCGAGACCCACGAGAGCGCTGAGCGCAGCGACTCCGCCAAGCAGCTCACCGCGACGCTCAAGGACGCCGCGGGCGCCGACGTCGGCACGGTTACTTTCGCCGAAGCGGGCAACTTCGTGAAGGTGAGCGTTTCGGCACACGGGCTCAAGCCCGGATTCCACGGACTGCACGTGCACCAGACCGGCAAGTGCGAGGCCAACTCGGCGGCCCAGCCGGGCGGCCCGGTCGGCGCGTTCCTGTCGGCAGGCGGACACATGCAGACCGGCGACCCGAAGGCGCACCCGTTCAGCGGCGACCTGCCCTCGCTCGACGTCACCAAGGACGGCAACGGCGAGCTGGTCTCCGTCACCGACGCCTTCACCCTCGCGGACCTGAAGGTCGACGGCGGCCGCGCCGTCGTCGTGCACGCGGGTCCCGACAACTTCGGCAACATCCCGAACCGCTACCAGGCGTCGGGCACCGCGGGTCCGGACGCGGAAACTCTGTCTACCGGCGACGCGGGCGCCCGGATCGCCTGCGGCGTCGTCGGGTAAGCGTGACGGCCGCCGGCGAGGGGAGCCGGCAAGCGTGAACAGGCCAAGGCACCGGGTTCACTTCAACGCTTCGCCCCGACACAGCGTCGGGGTGGAGTGGGAGATCGCGCTGGTCGACCGGAGCACGCGGGATCTGTCGAACTCCGCGTCGCGGGTGTTCGACGCCGTCGGCGAGCTCACGGGCGGCTTGAACTGGGCGCCGGGCGAACCGAAGATCACCAAGGAACTGCTCCGCAACACCGTCGAGGTGGTCAGCGGCGTCCACCACACGGTGTCCGAAGTGGTGGACGACCTGAGCCAGACGCTGGACATCGTCCGGCGCGCGGCCGACCCTCTCGGCGTCGACCTGTGGTGCGCGGGCACCCACCCGTTCGCGCAGTGGTCCGAGCAGCAGCTGACCCACTCCGAGCATTACGACGAGCTGATCGACCGCACGCAGTGGTGGGGTCGGCAGATGCTGATCTGGGGCGTGCACGTACACGTCGGAATCACCCACCACCAGAAGGTGTTCCCGATACTCAATTCGCTGTTGCTGCAATATCCGCACCTGCTGGCGCTGTCGGCGTCCTCGCCGATGTGGGCGGGCACCGACACCGGCTATGCGAGCAACCGGGCGATGATGTTCCAGCAGCTGCCCACCGCCGGGCTGCCGTTCCAGTTCGCGGACTGGACCCAGTTCGAGTACTACGTGCACGACCAGATGAAGACCGGCGTCTTCGACCAGCTCGGCGGCATGCACTGGGACATCCGCCCCGCGCCGAAGTGGGGCACGCTGGAGGTGCGGGTGTGCGACGGCGTGTCGCACCGCGGCGAGCTGCGCGCGCTGATCGCGCTGATCCAGTGCCTGATCGTGGACCTGGACGCCAGGCTCGACGACGGCGAGCCGCTGCCGACGATTCCGCCGTGGCACGTGCAGGAGAACAAGTGGCGGGCCGCTCGCTACGGCCTCGACGCCGAGATCATCCTCGACGCCGACAGCAACGAGCGGCCCATGACCGACGACCTGGACGACTTGCTCACCCGGCTGGAGCCGACAGCGCGCCGACTCGGATGCTCCGACGAGCTGGCCATGGTGGCCGACATCCCCCGCCGCGGCGCGTCGTACCAGCGTCAGCGGGCCATTGCCGCCGCCAACGACGGCGACCTCACCGCGGTGGTGGCGGGCCTCGCCGAGGAACTGGCCAACGACCCCTGCGACAAGCCGTAGACCATTGTCCGGAATGACCCGTGGCGTGCGGTGTTGAATGGCGCTGCTCGCGAGGCCCTGCGGTGTGACGCACGCTGCCTCCTCGGGCCGCCGTCTCACATCGCGAAAACGCACGCCACGGGTCATTCCGGACGTCGCGGAAGCGGGGTGTCGGGCGGCGTTCACCTTGCGTTTACTATGTAGCGGTGGTGGTCGACGACGCGGTGAGATCTGCTGCGCCGTCAGCGACTCTGCGCAGGTCGGCCGGGTTGGTCGGCGCCGGGATTTCGGCGGTGCTGGTCCTGCTCGGGCTGGCGCAGTGGTACTCGGCAGCGCACCACTACGTCGGGCCGCTGACCAGTCTGGCCGAGGACTTCACCGGGAACTCCTCGTCCGCCACCATGCCGTGGGCGGGTTTGGCGCTGGCGCTGGTGGGGCTGCCTGCGCGCAGGCGGTTCGCGGTCGCCGGGCTCGCCGCCGCGATCGACCTGGCGTTCTTCGCCGTCCGCGGTCTGCACGGCGAGTCGTACACCCTCGGCACCGGGCCGACGCTGGTGCTCTGTGGGCTCGTGCTGTACGCCGCGCTGCGCTGGCGCGGGTATGTCCGGCGCACCGCGCTGCACGCCGCCGCACTGGGCGTGCTGCTGATCCTGGCCACCAAGGTGGGCAACACCTGGCTGGAGCTGACCGGCGAATTGCGGCCCACCGTGCTCGACCGCTACGTCGTCGACGCCGACCGTGCGCTCGGCGAACCGTCCTGGCTGATGGGCCGGTTCTTCGAGGCGACGAAGCCGGTGGTGCCCGCGGTGCTGCACTGGGTGTACATCGAGCTGCCCGTGGCGGCCATGGTGGTCGCGGTGTGGCAGTTGCGCAACGTGGCTCGCGACGCGTGGCCGCGACATTATCTGGTGCGGACCTTCCTGGTGCTCGGGCTGGTCGGGCCGCTGGTGTACCTGCTGTTTCCGGTGGTCGGCCCGGTGTACGCGTTCGGCTCCGAAGGGCACGGCATGCAGTTGGGCGACTTCTGGCCCGACGTCGCACCGCCGACGGGCGGCGATCCGGCGCCGATGCCGTTCGATCCCTTCACTCCCCGCAACTGCATGCCTTCGATGCACACCGCCTGGGCGCTGACGGTTTTCGTGCACTCCCGCCGCGGTCCGTGGTGGCTGCGCGGAATGGGCGCGTTCTGGCTGATCGGAACTGTCTGCGCCACTCTCGGTTTCGGCTACCACTACGGCTGCGACCTGATCGTGGGCGCGACCCTGTGCATGACGGTGGAATCGGCGCTGCGCGAGCCGGAGCGCGGCTGGGACGGGGACCGCGCCCGGATGGTCGCGCTCGGAATCGGCGCGTTCGCCGTCCTGCTGCTCAGCTACCGCTACCTTCCGGTGCAGCTCGCCCACTACCCGCTGCTGTCCGGAGCGCTGCTGCTCGGACTCCTGGCGGTGGTGGCCCGAGCCTTCTATCTCACTTGGCACAAATCTCCAGAATGACCCGTGAGGTGCGTTGGGCGCACGTCACGGGTCATTCTGGAGGACGGTAGAGGTCACATGACCCGATGGTTGGCTGGGGTTGACGTGGTGCGTCAGTAGGATGGGCCGGGCGTCGATGATGCTCGCCTGGTAATTGCCGATCCCCGAAACGAACGACGGAGACCTCCGTGCTTGCGATCCTGCTCGCCCATGCCGTGGCCGCGCTGCTGGCGCCGGCGTGCGTGCGGGTGCTCGGGCGCAACGCGTTCCTCGTGTTGGCGGCCGTGCCCGCGGCGAGTCTGGGCTGGGTGGTTGCCAACTGGGGCCGGGACCGCAACGTGCACGTCGACTGGGTCCCCGCGATCGGGATGGACGTGGACCTGCGCTTCGACGCGCTGGCCGCGATCATGAGCGCACTCGTGCTCGGCATCGGCGCGCTCGTGCTCGCTTACTGCGCACGGTATTTCACCAGCGACGAGCCGCGCCTCGGCGTGTTCGCCGCGGAGATGGTCGCGTTCGCCGGGGCCATGTTCGGCTTGGTGGTCAGCGACAACGCTTTGCTGCTCTACGTCTTCTGGGAAATCACCTCCGTGTTGTCGTTCCTGCTGGTGGCGCACAAGGCCGAGCGGGCCGCGGCCCGGCGCGCCGCCACGATGGCGCTGCTGGTGACCACCGCGGGCGGGCTGGCGATGCTGGCGGGCATCGTGATCATGGGCATCACCGCACAGACCTACCAGCTGTCGCACCTGATCGCGCACCCGCCGACGGGCCTGCTGACCGACATTGCCGTCGTGCTGATCCTGATCGGCGCGCTCAGCAAGTCCGCTGTGGTCCC
Source organism: Mycobacteriaceae bacterium (assembly GCA_013362555.1). Taxonomy (GTDB): domain Bacteria; phylum Actinomycetota; class Actinomycetes; order Mycobacteriales; family Mycobacteriaceae; genus JABFVX01. The sequence goes on along the minus strand of JABFVX010000198.1, from coordinate 8,812 downwards.
GCTGCACTTCTGGCTCCCGGGCGCGATGGCCGCGCCGACCCCGGTCAGTGCGTACCTGCACGCCGCCGCGATGGTGAAGGCGGGCGTCTACCTGGTGGCGCGGCTGGCGCCTGCCTTCGCCGACGCCCCGCCCTGGCGCGGCATGGTGCTCGGGCTCGGCCTGGCGTCAATGCTGTTGGCGGGCTACCGCGCGCTGCGGGTCACCGACCTGAAGCTGATTCTGGCGTTCGGCACGGTGAGCCAGCTCGGGTTCCTCATGGTGCTGGTGGGCATCGGCAGCCACGACGCCGCCCTCGCCGGGATGGCGATGCTGGTGGCCCACGCGTTGTTCAAAGCCGCGCTGTTCCTGACCGCGGGCGTCGTCGAGCACGCCACCGGCACCAGGGACATCCGCAAGCTCGCCGGCTTGGCCAGGCGCGCGCCGCACCTGGCGGTCATTGCGGCACTGGCCGCGGCGAGTATGGCGGCGCTCCCGCCGTTGCTCGGGTTCGTCGGCAAGGAGTCCGCGTTCGCGACGCTGCTGGAGCCCGGCACGCCGATACCGCAAGCGGACCGGATGGCGCTGCTGGCCGGGGTCGTGGCGGGCTCGGCGCTGACGGTCGCCTACAGCGCCCGCTTCCTCTGGGGCGCGTTCGCGGACAAGAACTTCCGCAATGTCGAGGGCGTCCTCGTCCCGTCGAAAGCGGTCAAGCGCTACCGCGCGCCGGGGCTGCTGCTGACGGCCGTGCCGGGACTGCTCGCGGCAGCCGGTCTGGCGGCCGGGGCGTGCGCGCAGTGGACCGGCTCCCGGCTCGAACCGTACGCGCGGACGCTGCCGGGCGGCCAGCTGCACTTGGCGCTGTGGCACGGCGCCGGGTGGCCGCCGGCGCTCACGGCGCTCGTCATCGCCGGGGGCGGAGCGATTTTCGCGCTCCGGCGGCATTTCGAGGACATTCCCTACCGGCCGCTGCTCGGCAACGCCGACCGCGGCTACGACGCGGCAGTGCGTGCGCTGGACCGGCTTTCGACCTGGCTCACCGGCTCCATCCAACGCGGTTCACTTCCGCTGAACCAGGCGATCCTGTTGGTGACCTTCGTCCTGCTGCCGATGGCGTCGCTGCTCGTGTGGGGTGCGCAGAACTGGCCGGACGCCGCGGTGTTCCGCTGGGATTCGCCGCTGGAGCCCACCCTCGGGGTGATCATGGTCGCGGCCGCGATCGGTGCGACGGTCATGCGCAACCGACTGGCCAGCGTGCTGCTGATCGGAATAACCGGGTACGGCTGCGGACTGATATTCGCGCTCTACGGCGCACCGGACTTGGCGCTGACCCAGCTGCTCGTCGAGACGCTCACGCTGGTCATCTTCGTGTTGGTGCTGCGCAAGATGCCCGCCGAGATCGACGACGCGGGCGCGGCCGGGCTCAAGCTGCCGCGGGCGCTGCTCGGCCTTGCGGTCGGCGCCACGGTGGCCGGCCTGGGCGGCGTGGCGATGAGTTCCCGCAGTGCGGGCTCGATTTCGCGGCTGATGCCCGTCGCGGCGCACGACGACGCGCACGGCGGCAACGTGGTCAACGTGCTGCTGGTCGACATTCGCGGCTGGGACACCTTGGGCGAGACAGCGGTTCTGGTAGTGGCGGCGACCGGGGTGGCGTCGCTGATGTTCCGGCACCGCCGGTTCGGATCTGCCCCGCGGGTCGCGGACGCGCCCACACAACCGGACATCCCGGCGGTACCGGACCAGGTGAACTGGCTGCCCGCCGGGCACCTCCTGCATCCGCGGCATCGCTCGATGGTCCTGGAAGTCACGACCCGCCTGGTGTTCCCGACGATCATGGTGCTGTCGGTCTACTTCTTCTTCTCCGGGCACAATGCGCCCGGCGGCGGTTTCGCGGGCGGGCTCACGGCGGGCCTGGGCCTGGTGCTGCGCTACCTCGCGGGCGGGCGCTACGAACTCGGCGAAGCCGCCCCGGTGGACGCGGGCCAGGTGCTCGGCATCGGGCTGCTGTGCACGATCGGGACGGCGGTCGGCTCGCTGCTGCTCGGTGCGCCGCCGCTCTCGTCGGCGGTCCTGACGGCGCACCTGCCGGTGCTGGGGGCGATTCACTTCAACACCGCCATGGTGTTCGACCTGGGCGTGTACCTCATCGTGGTGGGTCTGGTGCTGGACGTGCTGCGCAGCCTCGGCGCCCGGCTGGACAGCATCGCCGAGCGGGGCGGCCTGCTGTCGGGCGAGCTGCCGATCGTGGCCCGCCCGACCGCGGAGGCGTCCGGATGAGCGCGAACGTCGGGCTGCTGGCGCTGCTCGGCGCGCTGGTCGCGTGCGGGGTGTATCTGATCCTGGAGCGGCGGGTCACCAAGATGCTGCTGGGCATGATCCTGGTCGGCAACGCGGTGAACCTGCTGCTGCTCACCGTCGGCGGGCGCAGCGGCGCGCCGCCGGTGTACGGGCCGCAGTCGAAGGCCGCCGACATGACCGATCCGCTGGCGCAGGCGATGATCCTGACCGCCATCGTCATCACGATGGGCCTCACGGCCTTCGTGATGGGGCTCGGCTACCGGTCGTTCATGTTCACCAGCCGCGACGAGGTCGAAATCGACCCCGAGGACGCGAAGGTCGTCGCCAAGCGGCAGGCCGCCGAGGACGGCCGCGACGACTCGGACGACGACGATGACGAAGACGAGCCGGACGGCGACGACTCGGACACCCACGACTCGGACACCCACGACTCGGGCGACGACTCGGGCGGCGTCGACTCGGGCGGCGTCGGCCCGGACCACGACGTCGGCTCCGCCGAGGGGGCGCCGCGGTGACCGCGTTGACCCACACCCAGAGTCTGCTCGCGCTGCCCGTGCTGCTGCCGCTGCTGGCGGCGGCGGTCACGCTGGTGTTGGGCAGGCGCGAGCGGGCTCAGCAGATCGTCGCGATCACCGCGCTGGCCGGCGTGCTCGGGGTGTCGGCGGTGATGCTGCACCTGGTCGACAGCCACGGCACCACCGCGCTGCAGATCGGCGGCTGGTCGTGGCCCATCGGGATAACCCTGGTGGCCGACCGCCTTTCGGTGCTGTTCCTGTTGATCTCCTCGATCGTGCTGCTCGCGGTCGTCGTGTACGCGGTCGGCCAAGGTATCCGCGACGGCTCCGACGACCAGCCGACCTCGATCTTCCTGCCGACCTATTTGGTCTTGAGCGCGGGGATTTCGGACGCGTTCCTGGCGGGCGACCTGTTCAATCTCTACGTCGGATTCGAGATTCTGCTCGCCGCTTCCTTCGTGCTGTTGACGCTGGGCGCGAGCCAGGACCGGATTCGGGCGGGGGTGTCGTATGTCATGGTGGCGATGTCGTCGTCGCTGATCTTCTTGTGCGGCATCGCGTTCGCCTACGCCGCCACCGGGACGCTGAACATGGCGCAGATGGCCACCCGGCTGTCCTATGTCCCGCACGGGGTGCGCATGGCCATCTTCGCGGTGCTGCTCGTCGCGTTCGGCATCAAGGCCGCGGTGTTCCCGCTGGCGAACTGGCTGCCTGACTCCTATCCGACCGCGCCGGCCCCGGTGACCGCGGTGTTCGCCGGCTTGCTCACCAAAGTCGGCGTGTACGCGGTGATGCGGGCCGACACGCTGCTGTTCCCCGGGCCGGAGCTGGACGGCGTGCTCATGGTGTGCGGCGGGCTCACGATGATCATCGGCATCCTCGGCGCGATCGCGCAGAGCGACATCAAGCGTCTGCTGTCGTACACGCTGATCAGTCACATCGGGTACATGATCTTCGGCATCTCGCTGTCAGGCGCCTTCGGGCTGTCCGGCGCGATCTTCTATGTGGCGCACCACATTCTGGTGCAGACGACACTGTTCCTCGTCGTCGGGCTGATCGAGCGGCAGGCGGGCTCGGCCTCGCTGCGCAGGCTCGGCGGGCTGGCCAAGGCCAGTCCGCCGCTGGCGGTGCTGTTTCTGCTGCCCGCCCTGAATCTGGGTGGTATTCCGCCGTTCTCGGGCTTCATCGGCAAGATGGTGCTGTTGGAGGCGGGCGCGCAGAAGGGCAGCGTGCTGTCCTGGATCCTGGTCGGCGCGAGCATCGTCACCAGTCTGCTCACGCTGTACGCGGTCGCGCGGGTGTGGACCAAGGCGTTCCTGCGGCCGCGGGCCGACGCCCCGGAGGGCCAGTTCGCCGACGCCGCGCCGTCGGCCCTGCTGGACGAGTCCACCGACGTGCTGTTCGCCGACCGCGCCGACGTCGGCCGGATGCCGGTGTTGATGGTGGTGCCGACGGTCGCGCTGGTGGCGGTGGCGCTGGCGCTGACGGTGTTCGCCGGGCCGCTGCTGGACGTGGCAGGCCGGGCCGCCACGGATCTGCGCCACCGCGCGGTGTACATGGACGCCGTGCAGGACGCGGGCGGCGGGCGGGCCGTGCCGTGATGTTCTCGCGCAGTAGGGTGCTCCAGTTCGGGCTGCTGGCCTGGCTCACGGCGGTGTGGGTGGCGCTGTGGGGCGCCGTGACCCCGGCCAACGTGCTCGGCGGGCTGTTGGTGGGCAGCCTCGTCATCTGGCTGATGCCGCTGCCGCGGGTGCCGGTCAGCGGCCGGGTGCACCCGCTGTCGGTGCTCGCACTGCTCGCGCTGACGGTCTACTACGCGGTGGAGGCCAGTGTCCAGGTGGCCTGGTTGGCGATTCGGCCCGCGCCGCCGCCCGACGCCGGGGTGCTGCGAGTGGACACCGCGATCAAGTCGGACCTGGTGCTGGTGCTGTTCGCCGACGTCATCAACCTGACGCCGGGCACCATGGTGCTCGAGGTCAACACCTTGCACCGCAGCCTCTACGTGCATGTGCTCGACCTGAGCAGTGCGAGTGCGGCGGCGAAGTTCTACGACTCCACACACCGGCTGGAGCGCATGTTCATCCGCGCGTTCGAGCGTGAATCCGAATGGCGGGAACCGCAATTGGTCTCAGGGCGCGAATCATGACGACGGTGTACATCGCCGCGGCGGCGCTGCTTGCCGTCGCCGGGTTCGTCACCATGTACCGAGTGCTGGCGGGCCCGAGCACCCTGGACCGGCTGGTGGGCGTCGACACCCTGGTCTCGCTCGGCATCGGCGGGCTCGCGGTGTGGACCGGCTACAGTCGCGACACCACCAACGTTCCCGCCATCGTGGCGCTGTCGCTTGTCGGGTTCCTCGGTTCGGCGGCGGTCGCCCGGTTCCGCGTCCGCGACGACTACGGCCGCCGGGGAGGTCGCCGGTGACCGCCGTCTTGGACTGGATTTCGGCTGTCTTCGTGCTGTTCGGCGCGGTGCTCGCACTGACGGCCGCCATCGGGGTGGTGCGCTTCCGCGACACGCTCTCGCGAATGCAGGCCGCAACCAAACCTCAAGTGGTGGGGTTGATCTCGATGCTGCTCGGCGCGGTCATCCGGCTGCAGGGCGACAATGAGCTCTGGATGCTGGTCCTGGTCGGCATCTTCACCCTCTTCACCGCCCCGGTCGTCGCACACCTCGTCAGCCGAGTCGCCTACCGTGAACAGCGCCACATCCCCGGCATGCTCGTCATCAACGAACTCGACGTCCAGAACGACCCATGACGTGCGCCCAACGCAACTCGTGAGTCGTTCTGGATGGTCACCAGTCGATGAGGCCCAGTTGGTGGAGGCGGGTGAAGACCATCAGCGAACCCGGGGCGACGTGGGACATGGCCGCGTATTCACCGCCGGTGAAATAGCGGATCTCGGCGATCTCGCCGGTGGCGCGCGGTTCCGCGGTGAGCGCGGCGGTGTAGCAGGTCATGTGCAGGCGCCTGCCGGGACGGTGGCCGAAAGCCTCGGCTTCGAAGACGCCGAGCGGGGCCACTTCCGTGCAGCCGACGCCCAACTCCTCCAAGACTTCCCGGTGCAGGGCCTGCACCGGCGTCTCGCCGGGGTCGATCTTCCCGCCGGCCATGTAGAACACGTCTTTGCCTTCCGGCCGAGTCTGCAACAAACGGCGGTCCCGCACGAAGGCCAGGGCGGCGGTCCGAATCATGCCCGCGAGCGTAGCCCTGCGCCGCCCCGACTCGGCCACGGGTTGCACACCCTCCAGAACGACCCATGAGTTGCGCCCAACGCACTCCGTGGGTCGTTCCGGAAGTTCTCGAGCGCCGCAAGGAAGGAGTCGCCGGCGCGCGGTGTTGCACCGCATGACCGAGGATTGAGTGGGACGTCTCGACAAGACACGAGATCGAGTGGAAGGAGCGTTCATGGCTACCGCTGCTGCTGCGAAGACCGCAAAGGTGCAGACGGGACGGAGGCACCACGGGGATGTCCGGCACTTCCAGGCATCGCCGCGAATGGCGGCCAACCTGCAAAAGGTGCTGGTCGACCTGATCGAGTTGCACTTGCAGGGCAAGCAGGCGCACTGGAACGTCGTCGGGAAGAACTTCCGGGACCTGCATCTGCAACTGGACGAGGTGGTGGATGCGGCCCGCGAGGCCAGCGATGTCATCGCCGAGCGGCTGCGTGCGCTGTACGCCGTCGCCGACGGCCGCTCGGAGACGGTCGCCGCGACCACCAGCCTGCCGCAGTTCCCCGCGGGCGAACAGAACACGGCGGACGTGGTCGACCTGGTCGGCACCCGCATCTACGCCGCCGTCGCCACGATGCGCGAGGTCCACGACGCCGTGGACGCCGAAGACCCCACCACCGCCGACCTGCTGCACCAGATCACCGACCAACTCGAGAAGTTGGCCTGGATGATCAAGATGGAGAACGCGAAAGCCTAGACCTTTCGTCCAGAACGACCCGTTCGGTGTGTTCGACGCACCGAACGGGTCGTTCTGGAGGTTTGCTCGATTCTGCCGAGGTTCGGTGTGTGCACGGATGTTTTCAAGGGGACATCCGGCGGATGCTCACCGCCATGGACAACATCGCCGCCGACCGGTACGACATCAGCTCGTCGTCGTGGTCGGAGCTCGACGCGGGGGCGCTGCTGGATGCTTTCATCGCCGAGAAGCGCGCGGACCGGCTCCACGTGCTGGGTTTCCCAGGAAATCTCGACTTCCGCTTCAGCCGGTTCGCCGAACTGCTGAACCTGTTGGTGAACAATGTGGGCGACCCCCACAGCCCGGACAAGTCGGCGATGAACTCCAAGGCCATGGAGCGCGCCGTGATCGCCTTCATGGCTGAGCTGGCCAACGGCGACCCGGCCGCGACGTACGGCTATGTGACCTCGGGCGGGAGCGAGGCGAACCAGTTCGGTCTGCACCAGGGCTGCGTGCAATTGCCGCAGGCGCGCGTTTATTGCAGTGCGGCCGCGCACTATTCGATCCGCAAGAACGCGCGGCTGATGCGACGCGAGCTGGTGGTGGTCGGATGCGATGCGCAGGGGAGGCTGGACCCCTCCGAGCTGGCGCGGGCGTGCCGCGCCGATGCGGGCCGTGGCGCCGTAGTGGCGGCGACCATCGGCGCCACCATGACCGGAGCGGTCGACGATGTCGACGCCCTCGTCGCGGCGGCCGCCGCGGCGGGCCGGGTGTATGTGCACCTGGACGCGGCGCTGGGCGGGCTGGTGACGCCGTTCACCGCGGCAGGCCCGCGTTGGGGTTTCGCCCGTCCGGAGGTCGGCAGCGTCGCGGTGAGCATGCACAAGTTCCTCGGCATGCCCGTGCCGTGTGCCGTCGCGCTGTGCCGTTCCGATTTCGTCGAGTCGCGCGTGGAGGGTGAGTACGTCGGGGCGACCGACGCTACGCTGGGATGTTCCCGAAATGGGCTGGCGTGTGCGCTGCTCTGGTACTCGCTGGCGACGCAGGGCTGGTCGGGGTTGGCCGCCAATGCGCAGCGCGGGCTGGATCTGGCGGAGTACGCCGCCAAGCGGCTGGCCGACGCGGGCCTGCAACCGGTGGCGGCCGCGGACTCGGTCGTGGTGGTGTTCGATCGACCCGCGGAGTGGGTGTGCCGCAAATACCACTTGGCGACCGAGGGCGACCGGGCCCACATCGTCACCGTCGGTCACGTGACCGAGGAGATGATCGACCAGCTCTGCCGGGCCGCCGCGGCTCACCCCCGCCCGGGTGGGACGAGCTTGCGGGAGAGCCGGTGAACCGTGCACCCGATGTTCCGGCCGCGAACCGGCGAGCCGAGTGGCAGGCGCCGTGCGCCGCCAGGCCCGACGACTGGGACCTCGACATCGGCGGGCCGTCGGACTGGCAGCGCGCGATCCACATCTGTCTGGCCTGCCCGGCGCTGACGTCGTGCGGGGAGCGTGTCCGCCTGCTGACGCGCAAGGGCATCGGACCGGCCGCAATGATCTGGGCGGGCGTCGGCTACGACAGCCGGGGCCGCGCCATCGACGACGTGCGCACCTACCGCCCTGCCAGGATCCGGAGGTCTCAGAAGTCGACCGTCGTCCGCCGGACCGTGCCGAGCCGCGTTTACCGGTTGGATCCGGAGCTGCCGACAACCTTCCAGGATGACCCGTGACGTGCGTCCGACGCACGTCACGGGTCATCCTGGAAGGGTTTGTCACCTGGCTCGGCGGGACGTTCTGCGGCGAGCACGGCTACCTGTACCCGGGACGACAGCCCCAGCTTGACCAAGATGCGGGACACATGCGATTCCACCGTGCGGCGCGACAGGTACATGCCGGCGGCGATTGCGGAATTCGACCACCCCGAGGCGACGTATTCCGCCACTTTCCGTTCGGTCGGGGTCAGGGACGCCCAGCCGGTCAGCGCCCGGATCCGCCGCTTGCGCCGCCGGATCCCCAGCTCGCGGGCCCGAGCTTCGATCCGGGCGAGGTCGCCGTCGGCGGCCAGGCCCGCGTACAGCGAGATGGCGGCGTCCAGCGCGTCGGCCGCCTCGCCCGCCAGCTCCAG
>JABFVX010000202.1 GCA_013362555.1 Mycobacteriaceae bacterium | reverse complement strand
AGCGCCACGCGGGCGCGGGCGGGCGCCCAGCACTGGCGCCGCGGCCGCGACCCGCGCAGGTGCCGCTGTCGCTCGCGCAGCAGCGGATGTGGTTCCACAACCGCTTCGACGCGGGCTTGGCGCCGCCCGCGGCCGATGTGAGCGCGGGCCTGCCCGACGTCGTGGCGGCGGGCAGTGCTGTCCCGCTCGCGGTCGACGCGCGGGCGGCTCTGGGCGGCGGCGTCGGGGCGGCAGGCAGTTCCGACGCGATCAACCACATCCCGATCGTCGTGCGGTTCACCGGCGCGCTCGACGTGGCCGCGATGCGCGCGGCGCTGCGGGACGTGGTGGAGCGGCACGAGGCGCTGCGCACGGTCTATCCGGCCACCGACGCGGGCCAGGGCATCCAGGTGGTGCTGCCCGCCGCCGAGGCGCGAGTGGACCTGCCGCTGGTGCGGGCGACGGACCTGCCCGCGCAGCTGGCCGAGTTCATCGCGGCGGGCTTCGACGTGACGGCCGCGGTCCCGGTGCGGGCGCGGCTGTTCTCCGAGGACGGCGACACCGCTCGCCGGGCCGGCCGCGCCGGCGGCGGCCATGTGCTCGCCGTCGTGGTGCACCACATTTCGGGCGACGGCTGGTCGATGCGGCCGCTGGCGCGCGATCTGATGGCCGCCTATCTCGCGCGCGCCGCGGGCGAAGCGCCCGCCTGGGCGCCGCTGCCGGTCCAGTACGCCGACTACACGCTGTGGCAGCGGGCGCTGCTCGGCGACGAGGCGGACCCGCAGTCGCTCATCGCGCAGCAGGTCGACTACTGGAGCGCGGCCCTGGCCGGGCTGCCGGACCAGCTGGACCTGCCGACCGACCGGCCGCGGCCCGCGGTCGCGTCCTACCGCGGTGCGACGCACGGCTTCTCGATCCCGGCGCGGCTGCACAACCGGCTCGTCGAGTTCGGCCACCAGCAGGGCGCCTCGCTGTTCATGGTGGTGCAGGCGGCGCTCGCCGCGCTGCTGTCGCGGCTGTCCGGCGAGCCGGACATCGCGGTCGGCACCGTGGTCGCGGGCCGCGGCGACGCCCAGCTCGACGACCTGGTCGGCATGTTCGTCAACACCCTGGTGCTGCGCACCGCGGTGGACGGCGCGCAGTCTCCGCGCGAACTTCTCGGCGCCGCACGCGAAACCGACCTGCACGCCTTCGCCAACGCGGACGTGCCGTTCGAGCGGCTGGTCGAGATCCTGAACCCGGCGCGGTCGCAGGCGCGGCACCCGCTGTTCCAGGTGATGCTGTCGTTCCAGAACACCGCAGGCGCGTCGGTGGAGCTGCCGGAACTCGCGGTCTCCGAGGTGGACCTGGACGCGGGAGTGGCGAAATTCGATCTGCAGCTGGACATTACGCCAGACGGCGGGTCCGGCCTGCGGGCGAGCGTGAACTACGCCACCGACCTGTTCGACGCGGCGACCGCCGCGGCGTTCGGGCAGCGGCTGGTCCGGGTGCTGGAGGCGTTCGCCTCGGCGCCGGACACGCCGGTGGGCGAGATCGACCTGCTCGACAGCGCCGAGCGGATGCGGGTGCTCTGGGAGTGGAACGCCACCGGCCACCACATCCGGCCCGCGACGCTGGTCTCGCTGTTCGAGGCGCAGGTGGAGCGGACCCCGGACGCGACGGCGGTCACCTTCGAAGGCGCCAGCCTGACCTACGCGGAGTTCTCAGGCTGGGTGAACCGGCTGGCGCGCAACCTGATCGAGCTGGGCGTCGGCCCCGAGTCGCTGGTGGGCGTGGCCATGCGCCGCAGCGTCGACATGGTCGCCGCGGTGTACGCGATCCAGGTCGCGGGCGGCGCATACGTGCCGATCGACCCGGATCACCCCGCCGAGCGGATCGCCCACATCCTCGAGACGGCCGAACCGGTCTGCGTATTGACGGCGGGCAGCACCGTTTTCACCACCGACATGGTGCCGGTAGTCGACATGACCACCTGCGTCGGCGATCTCGACGCCACCCCGGTGACCGACGCCGAGCGCATCGCGCCGCTGCGTCCCGAGCACACCGCGTACGTGATTTTCACCTCCGGTTCGACGGGTCGTCCGAAGGGTGTGGCGGTGAGCCACGCCGCGATCGTGAACCGCTTGGTGTGGATGCACGCGGAGTACGGCCTGGCGGCCGATGACGTGGTGTTGCAGAAGACGCCGGTGACATTCGACGTGTCGGTGTGGGAGTTGTTCTGGCCGTTGCAGGTCGGGGCGCGCATGGTCGTGGCGCGGCCCGACGGGCACCGCGACCCGGCCTACCTGGTGGACACCATCGTCGAACAGGGCATCACCACGGTGCATTTCGTGCCCTCGATGCTGAGCGTGTTCGTGGCCGAGCTGCGGGCGGGCGAATGCCGAACGCTGCAGCGGGTGTTCGCGTCGGGCGAGGCGCTGCCGGGCGCGGTGGCGCAGCGACTGCGGGCGTTGCTGCCCGAGGCGGGCGTGCACAACCTGTACGGTCCGACCGAGGCCGCGGTGGATGTCACATTCCACGAGGTGACGGCCGCGGACACGGTGTCGGTGCCGATCGGGGCGCCGGTGTTCAACACTCAGCTGTATGTGTTGGACGAGCGGCTGCGGCCGGCCCCGGTGGGGGTGCCGGGTGAGTTGTACCTGGCGGGCGCGCAGTTGGCGCGGGAATACGTGGGTCGGGCCGACCTGACGGCGGACCGTTTCGTGGCGAATCCGTTCGAGGAGTCGGGCGAGCGGATGTATCGCACGGGCGACCTGGTGCGCTGGAGTGCCGAGGGCGAGGTCGAGTACATCGGCCGCACCGATTTCCAGGTGAAGCTGCGCGGCCTGCGGATCGAGCTGGGCGAGATCGAGGCGGCGCTGACCGACCTGCCCGGGGTCGACCAGGCCGTGGTCCTGGTCCGCCGCGACGACGAGCGGCTCGGCGACCGGCTGGTGGCGTACACGGTCGCGCCCCCGGGCGGGACCGTCGACGTGGCCGCGGTCAAGGACGCGGTGGCGCAGCGGGTTCCGTCGTACATGGTGCCGGACGCGTTCGTGGCGCTGGCGGCGCTGCCGGTGAACGCGTCGGGCAAGCTGGACCGCCGGGCGCTGCCCGCGCCGGAGATCGAGGCCGCGGTGTTCCGCGGCCCGGAGACTCCGGTGCAGCAGACCGTCGCCGATGTCATCGCCGACGTGCTCGCGCTGGAGCGCGGCGTCGTCGGGCTGGACGACGAGTTCTTCGGGCTCGGCGGCAACTCGCTGCTCGGCATGCAGGTGGTCGCGCGGCTCGGTGCGGCGCTGGGCATTTCGCTCGCGGTGCGGGACCTGTTCGAGGCCCCGACGGTCGCGGCGCTGGCCGTGCGCGCCGAGCAGCGTGCGGGCGGGTCCGCGGCGCGGCCGAAACTGGTGGTCGGACCGCGCCCCGAGCGGCTCCCGCTCTCGCCGGCCCAGCAGCGGTTCTGGTTCCTGAACCAGTTCGACCCGACCGCGTCGGCGGTGGACAACATTCCGTTCGCGGTCCGGCTGACCGGTGTCCTCGACGTCCTCGCGCTGCAAGCCGCGATCAGCGACGTGATCGAGCGCCACGAGGTCCTGCGCACGGTCTATCCCGAGGTCGACGGAACCCCGCAGCAGGTGATACTGCCCGCGGCCAAGGTCTTCGGCGAGCTGGCGGTCACCGAGGTCGACGAGGGCGGCCTGGTCGACGCGATCACGGAGTTCGCGTCGACCACGTTCGACGTGGCCGCCACGGCGCCGCTGGCGGTGCGGCTCTACAGCGTGCGCGCCGTCGCGGGCGGCGCCGAGGCGGCCGAGCACGTGCTCGCGATCGTCGTGCACCACGTGTCGGCCGACGGCGCGTCGGCGACGCCGCTGGCGCGCGACCTCATGACCGCCTATGCCGCCCGCAGCGCGGGCGTCGAGCCGGGGTGGACGGCACTGCGGGTGCAATACGCCGACTATGCGATCTGGCAGCGCGTGGTGCTCGGCGACGACACCAGCCCGGAGTCCGAGGGCGCCCGGCAGGTCGAGTACTGGAAGGCGGCCCTGGCGGGAGTGCCGGACCAGCTGGAGCTGCCGAGCGACCGGCCGCGCCCAGCGACGCAGTCGTTCCGCGGCGACACGCTCGGGTTCGAGATCGACTCCGAGCTGCGCGCGCGCCTCGCCGCCGTGGCTCGCGAGCACAACGCGTCGCTGTTCATGGTGGTCCACGCCGCGCTGTCGGTGCTGCTGGCGAGGTTGTCGGGCACCGAGGACATCGCCGTCGGCACTCCGGTGGCCGGCCGCGGGCAAGCCGAACTCGACGACATGATCGGCATGTTCGTCAACACCCTGGTGTTGCGCACCGAGGTGACGGCGGGTACCCCGTTCGCCGAGCTGCTGGCGGGCGTGCGGGAACGCGACCTGGAGGCGTTCGCGCACGCGGACGTCCCGTTCGAGCGGCTGGTCGAGGTGCTCAACCCGGCCCGGTCCACCGGCCGCAACCCGCTGTTCCAGGTGGGCTTGCTGTTCCAGAACTTCACCAGCCCCACGGTCGAGCTGCCGGGGTTGCGGGTGAGCCTGGTCGAAGCGAAATCGCAGCTGGCGAAGACGGATCTGCAAGTCACGGTGTACGACCAGGCGGTGCTCGACCCCGGCGGCAAGCGAGCCGGAGCGGGCTCCGCCGCGGCAGGCCCGCTGACTGTCGACTTCGGTTATGCCACTGATCTGTTCGACGCGAACACGGTGGCGGGTTTCGCGAACCGCTTCATCCGGCTGCTGCACGCCGTCGCCGCCGACCCCACGCTCACGGTGGACGCGATCGAGCTGCTCGACGCGTCCGAGCGCGCGACGGTGCTGCGGGAGTGGAACGACACCCGCCGACCGGTGCGGCCTGGTCTGCTGCTGGACGGCTACCGCCGGTCCGTGGCCGAACACCCGCACGCGGTCGCGGTGGTGGTCGAGGACCAGCGGCTCACGTACCGGGAATTCGATGCGCGGGTCAATCGCCTGGCCCACCACTTGGTTTCGCTGGGCGTCGGGGCCGAGGACCGGGTCGCGCTGGCGCTGGGCCGCGGCCTCGACCTGCTCGTCGGCATCTACGCGGTGCTGACGGCGGGCGGCGCCTATGTGCCGCTGGACCCGAGCCACCCGGTCGAGCGCAATGAGTACGTGTTGGACGTCGCCGCGCCGAAGGTCGTCTTGACCTGCGAGCGCGACGGATTCAGCACACAGGCCGACGTGCCGCTGGTCGCGGTGGATCGGGTAGATGTATCCGGATATCCGGATACGCCGCCGACGCTGCTGCGCCCGGTGCGTCCGGACAACACCGCCTACACGCTGTTCACTTCGGGTTCGACCGGCAGGCCCAAGGGGGTCGCGGTGAGCCATGGCGCCATTCACAATCAGTTGTGCTGGATGCTCAGCGACTACCCAATGTCGCCGCGGGACGTCTACCTGTTCAAGGCGGCGGTGACTTTCGACGTCTCGCTGTGGGGCCTGTTCAGTCCGCTGTGGGCAGGCGCGACGATGGTGTTCGTGTCAGCCGACGGGGCGCGGGACACCGACTACCTCGCCGACGCCGTTGCCCGGCACGGGGTCACGGTCACCGATTTCGTGCCGTCGCTGTTGGCGGTGTTCGCGGCGCACGCGCCCGCGGACAAGCTCGGCACGCTGCGTACGGTGTTCGTGATCGGCGAGGCGCTGCCGCCGGAGACGGTCGCGGCGTTCGGGCGGGTGAGTTCGGCCGGGGTGTACAACCTGTACGGCCCGACCGAAGCCGCCGTGTCCGTCACGCACTGGCAGGCGGGCCCCGATGACACCTCGGTGGTGCCGATCGGGCGGCCCGAGTGGAACTGCCAGGTGTACGTGCTCGATTCGCGGTTGCGCCCGGTGCCGCCGGGCACCCCGGGCGAGCTGTATCTGGCGGGCGAGCAGCTGGCGCGCGGGTACTTCACCCGCCCGGACCTGACCTCGGACCGGTTCGTCGCCAACCCGCACGGGCCGGCCGGGTCGCGGATGTACCGCACCGGCGACCTAGTGCGGTGGCGCGTCGAGGCCTCCACGGCAGGCAGCGTCTCGGACGGGGTGTTGATCTACATCGGCCGCACCGACTTCCAGGTGAAGTTCCGGGGCCAGCGGATCGAGCTGGGTGAAATCGAAACGGCGCTGCTGGCACTGGAATCCGTGCAACAGGCGGCCGTGCTGGTCCGGGCCGACGGCGACGGCGAGCGGTTGGTCGGCTACGTGGTGCCCGCGGCCGGGCACGCCCCGGACGGCGCGCAGCTGCGGGACGCCGTCGGCGCGGCGCTGCCCGGGTACATGGTGCCGGGCGTGGTGATGGTGCTCGACGAGTTCCCGGTGAACTCGTCGGGGAAGCTGGACCGCAAGGCCCTGCCCGCGCCGGTCTTCGAAGCCAAGGAATTCCGGGCTCCCGTCACGGAGACCGAGCGGGTCGTCGCCGAACTGCTCACGGAGCTGCTGAAGGTCGAGCGCGTCGGCCTCGACGACGAGTTCTTCGGGCTCGGCGGCGACAGCATCAAGTCGATTCAGCTGGTCTCGCGGGCGCGGGCCCGCGGGCTGATGTTCACCGCGCGCGACGTGTTCGAGCACCCGACCGTGGAGGCGCTGGCCCGGGCGGTGCAGCGGCTCGGCGCGGGCGGGTTCGCGGCGAGCGCGGACCCGCTGCTGGACGCGGACCCGGC
>JABFVX010000538.1 GCA_013362555.1 Mycobacteriaceae bacterium | reverse complement strand
GCCCAGATCGCTGACCAGCCGGACGTGTCGCTGCCGGAACTGGCGGCCGCGAAGGTGCCTGCCCAACTCCAGCCGCCCGCGGGCTGGTTCGGCCAGCGGCTGCTGCGGGGGGAGTGCGTCGTGCTGTTCGACGGGCTCGACGAGGTGGCCGACCCGGACCAGCGGGCCACCGTGACCACCTGGATCGGGGCCCAGATCGACGCGTACTCGACGAACAGGTTCGTCGTGACCTCGCGCCCGCACGGCTACGAGCCCGCCGCGATCAACCAGGCCACGGTGGTGCAGGTGCGCCAGCTCACCGATGCGCAGGTGTCGGACTTCGTCGTGCGCTGGTACGAGGCTTTCGGAGACTCCGACGGCCGCGCGCGCACGCTGCTCGACCAGATCACCGACAATCCGGCGCTGCGCGCCATGGCGGTCAACCCGCTCCTGCTGACCATGATGGTCAACGTGCACCGCGACCAGGCGACACTGCCGGACACGCGAATTCAGCTCTACCACGAGATCTTCAGTGTCCTGCTGTGGCGTCGGCAGAAGGTCAAGGGCGTGGCCCCGCTGCTGTCGGGCGACCGGAAACTGGAGATCGTGCAGCTGCTGGCACTGGCCATGATGCGCAAGCAGCTGGTGGAGATCACCGAAACAGCGGCGGCAGCGGTCGTGCGAGGCAGGCTCAGCCGGTTCCGCGACGCGCCGACGGCAATGGAACTGCTCGCCGAGTTGCGCCGCGACGGCGTGCTGATCAGCCCGGCTTCCGGCTCAATTGCCTTTGCGCACTTGACTTTCCAAGAGTTTCTGGCCGGCACGCAGATTCACCGGGAGAACGCGGCGGCGGTGCTCGTCGCGAACGTGGACGACGCCTGGTGGCACCAGACCACGGTGCTGTACGCGTCCAGGTTCGACGCCGACGCCGTCATCGAGGCGTGCCTGGCCGCCGAGACCGTCACCTCGCTGTCGCTGGCGTTCGACTGTGTGGAGCACGACGCGCAGCTGCGGCCCGAACTGCGCGCCGAGGTCGAGGCCCTGCTCGGGGCGGTGACCGCCCCGAACACCGATCCTGCGCACCGCAGGCTGCTCACCCAGGTCTGGGTGAGCCGCTACGTGAGCCGCACGGTCGACACCGCCGCCGGGGCGAAATGCACCTTGCCGGTGACCGGGCCGCTGTACCGAATTTTCCAGCACCAGAACGGGAACTCGCATCCGCCGGACAGTGGCACGTCGGCCGCGGGCGGCATCGTGCGCGGTGTGCGCGCCGAGGACGCGATGGCGTTCCTGTCCTGGGTCAACGAGCACATGGGTGAGACCCGCGCTCGGCTGCCCGAAGCAGTGGAGGTCGCGGACCTGGCCGAGCGCGGCATGCTGGGCGCCCCGTCGCCAGCGGTGTGGCTTGCTCCGCGCCAGGCCCGAGTGGCGCGGTGGGCAAGCGAGGGAATCGACCACCCCTGCGATGTCACGCTCGCTGTCGTCCGCGAACAACTCAAATCGAGTTTCCCCCAACTCTTGTCAGTGCTGACCGAGTCGGGAGCCGTCTTCGCGGACGACCGTGCGCCGCGCCTCGCCGATGCGCTGCGCGGCTGCGCCGCCGCGGACGGGATCGACTGGTCCCGCGTCGACGACGTGGAGGATTCGGCCGCGATCCGGGCCCGAACCGACGGCGCGGGGCATCGGGTTGCGGACCGAGCGCTGTCCCCGCTGGCGCATGCGGTGGACGCCGCTGTCAGCGGGTCGCTGCGCGCCCGCAAACGTGACCGCTACTTGGTGATGAAGGCCGACTTCGCCGACGATCTGCTCGTCGCGGCGGGAATGGACTTCGCACCCGGCGTACTGGTCGTCGGCGGGTACCTTCCCGAGGATCTCGTCAGCGGATTCGAGCTGTTCGACACGGCCGAATGGTCCCACGCCGCAGCGGAGTTGGCTGCGGCGACAGCCTGCGTGCTGCGGCCCGCGCTGCGGCGGGAGCTGGCGCTGACCGCGGCGCAGGCGGACTTGGCTCTGATCTCGGTGCTGAGCCTGGCCGCCGAGGCGCACCGGAACGGCTTCGGGTCCGTTGCGGAGTTCTGCCGCCAGCTCGCACTGCGAGTCGTCGTGCAACGCGGGCGCCTGTTCGGTCCACAGCTCCCTGACGAGGTGATCGTACTTGCCCTCGTCGAGTGAGCTCGGGGCTTCGGTCGGACGCGACGATGCGTCCGGCCCGCGGTGGCTGGAGCGGGTGTTGCGGGCCGTCCCCATTGTCGGTCGACGTCGGGGCACGCTGGAATCGGCCTACCTGAATTGGGTGGTGCGCACCTTCCCGCACTCCGCGGATGCCCGCGTCGACGTGCCCCTCATGCCGTATCCGCCGGAGCTCGTCGACCGGCGCCGGACGGTGGCTCCCGGGCTGCCGATCGAGGGCTGGCTGTCGGGTGGGGCGGCGCGCAGGCTGCTGGTGCTCGGCACGGTGGGGAGCGGCAAGACCATGCTGCTCGAGCACCTCTGCCGGTCGGTGGCCGCCGGCCGCGTCGAGCGGTGGCGGATTCCGGTGTACGTCGATCTGCGGCGGCAGGCACAGCGGATCGTCGACGAACCGGACGTGACGCTTGCCGACCTGCTCAACGGCCGCCTCCGGTCCGTCGGCCGATCGGCGCCGGTCGACGTGTGGGTGGAGCCCCGGTTGCGCGGGGGCGACTGCATCGTGCTCGTCGACGACATCGACGCTGTTCCAGCGCACCTTCGGATTCCGGTGTGGGACTGGCTGTCTCGCACATTGAAGGACAATCCCGACAACTGCTTCGTCCTCACCGCCCGCGGATTCTCCGATCCCATCTTGCGCGACGACGTGCTCCGGCTGTGGCTGCCCGAGCTTTCCGACAGCGAGATTCAGCGGCTGATGACTAGTCGGTTCGGCGTCCATGACGCGGCTGGCCGTGTGTACGAACAAGTTTGGCGTCTGATCGGCAACTTCCCCGACTTGCGCAGGCAGGTCCGCAACCCCGCTTTCCTCGACGGTCTCCTGCGCTACGTCGCGCTGACCGGTCGACTTCGCCCGGCTCGCCTTGCTTTCGAAGTGCCGAGGCTCGAACTGTATGCGCCGCGGGAGAAGCGGGGCAGGCTCAGACAGTTGGCGCTGGACTGGCTGATTCGCGATATCGGCGGCGCGACGGTCGCGGAGGCGACAGCAACCGTCGAGTCCACCACGCTGATCCGGGACAGCGTCGCCGCCGGAGTCCTGGAACTGGAGGGCGAGCCTGCGGATTGGGAGGACAGTCGAGTGCGTTTCGCGTGGCCGGTCCTGCAAGCGAAACTCGCGGCCGATTGGCTTGCCGAAGAATACAATCCGGTCGACCCGATCGATCCGGCCTGGCTCGATTCACCCCGGTGGCACGACACCGTCGTGATCCTGACCGACCGTCTCGAGTCCCCTGGCCGAGCGCGGATTGTGGTGGAGTGCCTGAAGGTCGGCAGCCTGCAATCGGTGTGTCTGGCCGCGGACTGCATCGACGGGGTCGACGTGTCGGCGGCGCTGCGGGCCGACGTCCACACGGCGTTGGCCGCCGTGGTGAACGACGCGGACGCCGGGCAGCGCCGCCGCATCGCTCGGCAGTGGTTGGTCGAGCTGTACACCCGATCCGAGGAAGCATCCGCCGGCACCGTGGTCTGCGGGCCGGTGCAGGCGAAGCTGTACCGGCTTTTCGCCGCCGACGAGCAGGCGCAAGGGCGGCTGCGCACCCCCGACGCCCCGTACCCCGACGACCTGGAGCAACCTGTAGTCGGGGTGCGCAGCGACGACGCGCTGGCCTTCGCCGCCTGGGCCGACACGCTGTTGGACGGAGGTCGCTGCGCGGTTCCCGGCGTCAAGGACTTCGACGACAACCCAGTGTTGCGCCGACTGGACTACGAGTATTGGCTCCGCCCGGACGGCGGGGTCGTCACGCTGTGGTCCGGGATGTATTTCGACAGTCCGTGGCTCGACCAATACGGCGCGATCCTGCAATCGTTCGATCTCGGGCGGACGCTGCGGCTGCTGAGCTCGCTGTTGTCGGATGCGGGCGGCGCAGGGGCCGAGTTCGAGTTGGCGCACGCGATAGGGCTTTCCGCGGAGCATGCGAGTCGACTGGCTGGTGCAGGCGAGCTTTCGTTCCCCGTCGACCCCCTGGCCCGGGACGCCACTGCCCAGTTGCTTCAGGCCCTGGCCTCCGTCCAGGCGGGCATTCACCGTATGAGGGTCAGCCGCAACGGTTTCCAGCATGCTGAGCGGAACCTCGCACTCAGCGCCGACGCGGTCCAAGCCCACCGGCACGTGGATCTGGCGGAGTTGCCCGCCCATGCCGAACGCGGTCGGTGTCTGGTTCGGGACCTGCCGGTGTTCTCGGCTCGCGCCCGAGTGTTGTCCGAGGCGCTGGTTCAGGCGATCGGGCCGGTGCTGCGCCGCGAGCACCCGATCACCGAGTCGCTGGCGCACCTGGTGCGTCTCGGGGCGCTGATGCTGGCGGCCGAGGCCGGTGCGGTGCTGACCAACCCGGCCCTGGGCGAAGACTTCCGGCAACTCGCCCTCGGCGTGACACTGCTGGAACAACGCAGGCTCCGCATGGAGCCCGCCGAGACGATCGTGCTCGTCGTCACCGACACACCAGGCTCTCAGCCTCCAGAATGACCCGTGACGTGCGTCCAACGCACGTCACGGGTCATTCTGGAGGGCAGTAACCGCTGGAGACAGGGCACGTGCCCACGATGTAAGGGGTGCGTAAGGGGCCGGGGCGATCCTGGGCGCATGGACGACATGAACGGCACCAGGGATCGGATCGCTTCGGGCGCCTGGCAACTGACCGCGGACGACCTGACGCTGCTGTGGCACGGGGCGGTGCTGCGGCCGTTCCTGATCACGCGAGCGGGCAGTGCCGACTGCGACAGCCAGGGCGCCAGGAGCCGGCTTCGGGAGCGGCTGGGCGGCCGGTTCGACCGGCTGTTCTCGGCATTGAATCGACCCGACCAGCGCATCATGGTCAATGGATGGGACCTGCGGCAGCCCGACGACCCGCAGGGCCGGATCCGCACGCTGGGTGTCTTTCGGGGTGAGGTCGCCTACCTGCTGCGGCAGCTGCCCGGCCGGTCCATTGCGCACAGCGGTGACATCGTGGTAACCGAGCACAGCTCGCTCGCCCTGGCGCGGGCGGTGGTGCACTCGCTGCCGGAGGTCGACGCCGGACCGCACGTTCGGATGCTGCTCGACAGCGGACCCGAGGCGCGCGAGTTCCTCGACACCCCCGCGCGCCGGGTCGGCACCATCGAATTCTCGGTGCGACGCAGAATCGGCTCCGGGCTGACCTCGGTGGCCTGCACGCTGGGCTGGCGAGATCTTGCAGACTCGGGCCGGTATGTCCTGGTCAACGGCCGCCCGCCGACAGCGACCAGCGTCGACCGGGAGCTGCTCACCCGGGTTCTGCACGCCTTGCTGACCGCGCCCGCCGATCCCGCCGCCTTCGATTGATCCGCCCCAGCGTTGGGAAGAAGCCATGATGAAGATTCGTGTTTGGGGGTAGGCCGTGGCGCCACCGGAACAACAGTCCAGTCCATATTGGAAGAAAATCGTCGGGCCGCACTGGCCCGCGATACCGCCGGAATCCTGGTGGTCGCTGGCGGAACGGGCCCGCGACGGGGCGCAGCGGCTCGACATGGACGCGGTCGCGCGGGCGCGACGCGAATTCGACGACAGCGTGCGGACCAGCACCCGCCTGCAGCCCGTCCAGGACAAGATGGCCGCGCTGCCTGCGGACATCCGGTCGCTCGCCGACGCCTTGGCGCTCGCGAGCGAGACCTTCGGCGTGATCGCGGTGCGGGTGCGCAAAGCCCGGTCCGACATGCTCGACGTGGTCGATCGGGCGCTGGGCCGCATCGGCGAAACCGATGACCCGGAACAGATCACGACGATCGTCGGCGCGGCCCAGTCGGAGATCGTTCAGCTCGCGGGTGAGGCGAGGCGTGCCATCGGACCGCAGACCCTGCCCGAACTCGCCCGCATCGCCCAACTCCTGGACCTGCGCGACCCGTGGGCGCACGGCGGCGACGGCGCGGTCCCGCACGGCGGCGGCGGTGGATTGCGCAGGGGCGACGAGCCGGCGGGGCCGGACATCCACTCGCCGATCGACCCGACTTACCCGTGGTCGAAAGGGTCCTGGCCCGGGACGGAAGGCAGTCCGTTCGGCCTGCCGCACCCGCCGCCGGACGCCGGACCGGATCCAGGCCCGCAGCAGCACGATTCCACGCCGGTTCCGACGTCGCACCCGACGTCCGAACCGCACCGAGGGCACGCGTCGCATGACCAGTCAGGCGGCGGACCCGACCGGCCGCATCGGGGTCACCCGCAGGCGGAGCCGGCCGCCCCCAGCGCCGAATCGGGATCGGACAGCGCCGATCTGCCCGCGATCGCGCGTGCGCACCCGCTGTCGGAGGCAGCGGGGAGCAGCGTCGACGCCTCGGAGTTCCCGCCGATCATCGCTCTGGACGCCCAGGAGCAGCCCCGGACGGTCCCGCCCGATCGGCTCGATGTGGAGCCTGCCCAGCCTGCCGCCGAATACGTCCCGACAGAACCGATATCCTCGGCTCCGCCCGCGCCGGAGCCGACTGCCGCAGGCGCTGTCGCCGGTCCCGGTCCCGCGATCCCGCCGGCGTCGACGCCCGCGCTTCCG
>JABFVX010000470.1 GCA_013362555.1 Mycobacteriaceae bacterium | reverse complement strand
TCGCGGCGGCCGGAGCCGCCGCCGCGCTGGAGAAAGGCCGGACCGCCGCTGAAGCCGCACCGGGGGAGGCCGAGGACCAATGAGCGAACAGCAACGCACCTACATGCTCGGCGGCGAGATCGCCCGCCGGTCCTGGCTCGGGTTGTCACAACCCGTGCTCGCCACCTGGGGATGCTCGATCCTCGCCGGGATCGCGCTGTATGTCATCGGCGGCGGCGCCACCTGGTCCCTCCTCGCGATCGCTTTCGGATTGGCCCTGGTGTTCGCCGCGACCATGGAATTCGGCGGCAAACGGTCCTGGGCGTCGCGGTGGCTGCACACGGCGCGGACCTGGACACGGCGGCGACGCGGCGAACATATCTACCGCAACCCCAGCGACCCCGCCTACGGCCGGCCCGACCGCGACCCCGGTTGGATTGTCCCGCCGCCGTTGGCGACCACCACCCCGCTCGAGCTGGCCGGAACCGGGTTGGACGAGCTGTTCATCGTGCGCACCGCGAATCCGGGCGAGCGGACCTTCTTCACCGTCAGGTTGGCCGTGGAGGGCGTGGCAGGGGGACTGCGCGGAGACGCCGCCTACGCGGCGACCTCGGCGGCGTTCGGCAGCTTCCAAGCGCAGCTCGCCCGGCCGGGCAGCTTCATCCGCGGGATTCAGCTGGTTCACCGGTCGGTGCCGTTGGACATGACCCCGCACCAGCGGTGGGCCGAAGACCAAGTGGCGCGGCTCGGCGACGGGCGGCTGCTGCCCGCCGTCGAGTCCTACGGCGCCTTGATCGACGTGCTCACCCCGCTCGCCGAGGAGCACCGGGTCTTCGTGGTGCTGCGCATCCCGCAAACTGACGAGTTCATGGCCGCGACCTCCCGGGTCGCACGGGCCAAGAACGCCACGATCGAAGGCGGCATCGCCGCGGTGATCCGCGACGAAGTCGAACGTGCCGCACGCCTGCTCGCACTGTCCGGGATGGGCCGAGTCGAGGTCTACGGCCGCAAACGCGCCTGCGCAGTGCTGCGCGGTTGCGTGGATCCTGACTATCGGCTCGGCCGTCACGCGGACTCCGAATGGGATACATGCTGGCCCAGCTACGTCGGCGGCACCGACTGCGTGGCCATCGGTTCGGGCGGCGGTTGGCGCACTCGCGTCGGGTTCATTCCGCCGAGTGCAATCGAACCGATCCCGCTCGGCCCGTTGTGGTTGTCGCCGCTGTTGACCGGGGTGGACGCCGACTCCGGCGACGACGACACTCCGCCGATGCCGACCATCCGCACGGTGTCGGTGCGCATCGACTTCGTCCCCTCGCACAAAGCCCGCGCTGCCGCCAAAGGCGACTTCACCGCCGATGAGGCGCGGCGACTGAAGGAACGCGCCAAAGGCAAGATCAGCGACGGCTCGGCCGAAGTGCTCGCCTCCGCCTCCGACCGCCGCCGCCACGACCTGATGCCCGGGTCCGGGCACCACGGCGCCGTCTACGCCATCACGGTCGCCGTCACCGGCCGAGACGCCGACGATCTCGACCGCGCCTGCCTGCGTGTCACCGAAGCGGCAACCGAGTCCGCGCTCGCCGAAATCCGTTGGTGTTCCGGAGATCACGACGTCGCTCTGTTCTCCACGTTACCGCTAGGGCGCGGCCTGGCCGAAACGAGGCACACCCGATGACCCGCACACGTAACCGAGCACGGCGCGCCGACAAGACCGGCATCGAGTCGACATTCACCGGACGTTTTCCGTGGCGCACTCACCGCCGCCACAGCGCCGCGGCGGTCGCCGAACAGGCTGAGCAGACCCGTCGTGCCGTGCCGAGACGGCGCAGGTTGCTCGATAGGTACGGCTGGTACGAGCAGCGTCCGGAAGGCGCGTGGACCACGACGCGGCAAGCCGAGGCGCTCAACCTCGCTACCAGTCGCCGCTCCTCGCGGCACGAAGGCGTGGTCGCCGGCCTCAACATCGTCTCCGGCGAGCTCGAAATCCTCGACCCGTTCGCCCTGTACGGCGACGCGATCTCCGGCATCAACGTGTGCGTCATCGGCGACATCGGCCAAGGAAAATCCGCGCTGATCAAAACCGCGTTCGGGCTGCGTCAACTCGTCGCCGACCGGCAAGTCGTCGTCCTGGACAAGAAGCCACAGTCCGGGCGCGGCGAGTACACGCCGATCGCGGCAACCCTCGGGGCGGCGTCGATCCGGTTCCAAACCGGCGGCGGCGGAGCATGTGTCAACCTGCTCGACCCCGCGATCAGCACCGGCGGCGAGCACGCTGGCGGCCTGTCGGGCATCGTGCCCGCCGGACAGGAAGCCCTCGTGCTCGCGGTCCTGGCCGACAGCATGGGCCGCGAACTCGACGAACGCGAGAAATCGGCTGTCGGGCTCGCGCTCGAGCTCGTCAACGGCGAAGCCCGCACCCAAGGCCGCGCCCCGGTGATCCGTGAGCTGGCAATGCGGCTGCTCGATCCGCACACCGCCGACTTCCACACCGTCGGACAACGGTGGGCAGGCCGCGGACTCGAGTGGGGTGTGGAGCCGGGCCTGGCGCTGCTGCGCCTGGCCGACCGCGACCTCAAAGGACTGGTCGACTCCGAAACCAGCCCGCAGATCCGCGACAGCCTCGACACCCACCCCCTGGTTCACTTCGACCTGAGTGGCCTGCCCACAGACGGGCCCGCACTGCGGGTGGTCATGACGGTGATCAACACCTGGCTGGCCAACCGGCTCGCAGCCCGCTCATCCCGCTTCGCCCAAACGATTCTTGTGGTCGAAGAAGGCTGGCACGTCGCCCAGGGCAGCACCGGGGAAGTGTTCCAGACGAACATGAAACTCTCACGCGGACTGGGACTGTGCACCGTGTCGGCGTTCCATCACATCAGCGACCTGCCGGTGGACTCCCCGGCGCGAGCGCTCATGCAGGAAGCCTCCATCGTCGTGCTCATGGGGCAAGGCCGCGAAGACGACGTCCGCGAAACAGCCCGCATGTACCGGCTCCCACCAGGCACCGAGGAAACCCTGATGCGCCTGGGCCGCGGGCAAGCCCTCGTCAAGATCGGGCGCCGCGACCCATTCCTGCTCCAGCACATCCGATCCCCACTGGAGATCGGACTCACCGACACCGACGCCGCCATCACCGGAGGTGCAGCATGACCACCCGACGCCCGCCCCTGCCCAACCCCGTCCGTATGGAGCCGGTCCTCCCGGTCGGCCTCGTGCTCACCCTGCACACCCTGTGCGCCGGGTTCGTCGCCGTCTTCGGCGGCGGAGCAGTGTCGGCGCTGCTGTGCCTGCGCGGCCCCGCCGCCCCCGGCTGGCATGAACTCACCCCCACGCTGGCCCGGCTCACCCGACACTGGGACGATCCCGCCGCCGCGTGGCCTACAGACCCGCGACCCGGCCCCGCCTGGCTGACCTGGACCTGCATGATCCTGGTCGCCATCGCCTGGTGCAGCGCCGTCGCGATGATCGGCGCCGAAATCGACTCCCGCCGCCGGCACCGCAGACGCCGCCTCGGACTGGCAACCCGGAGCGACCTCCGCAGAATCGGACTCGACCCGCACACCGCGGCACGCAAGTCGGCCGCCGAATTCCCCGAACAAGCCAAACGCGATACTCGTGCACTCGGACGCAGGTGGCGGCGATGAACCCGCTGCACAAACTTCGTCGAACACCGGCCGTCCCGGACCGACTGACTGTCAGAGTCGGGGTACTGGCCTCGGACCCCCGATCATGGGTGTGCCTGTCGCCCCGCGACGGCGTCATCGTCTACGGCCCCACCGGGTCCGGCAAAACATGGCGACTCGCCTACCAACGTGTCTGCGACGCACCCGGATTCGTCGCCGCCACCTCCACCAAGACCGACTTGATGGCCGCGACCTTCCTCGACCGCGCCACCCGAGGTCGGATCGCGGTATTCGATCCCGAAGACCTCTCGGGATGGCCCAGCAAAATCCGATGGTCACTGCTGTCCGGGTGCACCGACCCCGACGTCGCCATCCGCCGGGCCGAAGCCCTGACCAAAGCGATGCCGTTGGAAGGCACCAAGAACGGCGGCTACTTCGAGAGCAAAGCCGCCACCCTGCTGCGCTGCTACCTCCACGCCGCCGCACTCGACGACCGCTCGATCCGCGACGTCCGCGTCTGGGTCCCCAGCCGCACCAACCGCACCGCCGTCGACATCCTCGACGCACATCTGCCCGACTGGGCCGCCGAACTCGAACAGATCCTGAACTCCAGCTCCGAATCCAGCGACGACGTGCTGGCCGCCGCCGCCCGACTTCTCGAACCGCTCGCCTCACCCAAGATGCTCGCCGCGGTCGACGTCCCCAACGCGGACTCGTTCGACGTCGAGTCGTTCGTCCTGGACAGCGTCAACGCCAACACCCTCTACTTGCTGTCCAAAGGCACCAGCGCGAGCATGGCCCCGTTCGTCGCGGCGCTGGCCGCCGAAGTCCACCACGTCGCCGACCGTGCCTCACAGAAACGGCCCGGCAAACGACTCGACCCGCCGGTGCGGCTGGTCCTCGACGAAGTCAACAATGTCGCTCCCATCCCGGAACTGCCGAGCATCATGACCGACAGCGGCGGCAAAGGAATCACCGTCTGGGCCTTCGCGCACAACCAAACCCAGAACGAACTGCGCTGGGGACAGACCGGCGGGCGCATGCTCGGCCAATCACCCCCGGCCATGCTGCTGCTGCCCGGCCTGCGCGGCGACGAACTCGACGCCGTCTCCAAACTGCTCGGGCAACGCAAACAATGGGAAGCCAGCCTGTCACGGACCATGGGCCGCAGCTACTCCCAGCGCGACGAACCGGTCCTGCGCGCCGACGAAATCCGCGAGCTCGACCAAGACCAGGGACTGCTGATTTACCGGCACGCGCCCGCCGCGGTGCTGCGACTGCCCAGCGTCTGGGACGACCCCCGCATCGCACGCCAGGTCCGTACGGCCTCCGAGACCTTCGAAACCATCGTCGCCACCGGCGAAGTCCCACCACACCTGGAAACCGGCGTGCCGGAAGCGACGCAGCCATGACCGCCGAATCCCACACCCCTGCGGACACGACGCTGGATCGGCCTCGGCGGACCACTGGCCGTGACGACGCCTGCCGATACAGCTGGGCCGACCTCGACATCGACGCCGCCGAACAGTTGTGGCGTGACCTCGGCGACTGGGTCGACTGGCTGCGCCACCGCTACCAGCTCGGCAGCCGCGTCCCGGCATGCTGGTACCGGCACGGCACCGCCGTGGAAACGCTCACCGCGCTCATGGCCGCACACCACGCCGCCTATCTGCCCGGACCCGACCGACACGACACGGCACGCGAAGACCTGATCGCCTGGCACCAGCAATGGCTGTGGCCGACCGTGGACCAACTCACCCGCGTCAGCGACTTCTCGGGCTGCGGACCGGGACGCTGCGGCTACCGCACCCAACCCCAACTCACCCATCCCGGATTCGACGACTTCGTCCACACCGACCTCACCGAACGCCCTGCACCGGGCCTCACCCCCGCGGCCCCGGTGGAGCCGATCGGACCGGACCTCGTCGGCGACGAGGACATGGCCGAACTCATCGCGACCCACTCCGCGCAATCCATCCAAGCAGCCGGGCGGACTATCGCCGTCCGCTACGACGGCCGCGTCTGGGTGTACTCGCGCATCGCCGGCGCCTGGATACCCGAACGCGGCGGCCGACGACGGCCATGAACACCAACCGAGCACAACCTCCCACCCGCGAAAGGCGGTGACACCCCATGTATGTCATCAACGGACACGTCATCGACGGCGACCGAACCGGCGCCCAGCCGGTTCTCGCCGCCGCCCACGCAGCGGGAACCCGGCCACGCTGCATGTGCCACGGTGCCGACGGCGTCGACATGTACATCGCCAAGGTCAGCGGCCGATACCTCATCAAACGGATGCCCGGCACCGGATCGACCCACGACCCGCTGTGCAGCTCCTACGCGCCACCCCCCGAAGTGTCCGGACTGGCACATGTCCTGGGAAAGGCAGTCAAGGAACAACCCGGATCCACCCGGATCACCCTCGGCTTTCCCCTCACCCACCACGGCCGACACACCACCGCCGTCGCGGATCCCGACGGCGACGATATCGCGGGTGACCCCACCAAGCTGACCCTGCGGGGATTGCTGCATCTGCTGTGGGACGACGCCGGATTCACACGATGGACACCGGGCATGCTCGGCAAGCGCAACTGGGCCACGATCCGCAAATACCTCCTCGCGGCCGCCGAGGACAAGCTGACCAACAGGACGCCGCTGATCAACCGGCTGTGGGTACCCGAAACCTTCAACTCCGACCACAAACCCGAAATCATCGCGCGGCGCACGGCCACCCTGTCCCGCATGGTCGGCGGCGGAAGCCGCAGGCTCATGCTCACCGTCGGCGAAATCAAGACCATCACGCCGACGACCTCCGGCGCAGCCGTGCTGTTCAAGCATGTGCCCGACTATCCCTTCCATCTTCTCGACGCCGTGCACGCCCGGTTCGCCGCCGGCTTCGGCGCCGAGCTCGTGTTGCGGGCAAACAACCCCGGAGCGCACCTGATCGGCATCGCCACCTTCGGCTTGCGTGACGACGGCGAACCCGAGATCGAACAGATCGCGGCCATGACGGTGAACGAGAACTGGATCCCCTTCGACACACCAGCGGAGCAGC
>JABFVX010000442.1 GCA_013362555.1 Mycobacteriaceae bacterium | reverse complement strand
GAACTCGATGCCCTGGGCTCGAAACTCTTTGCCCTCAACGTGGATCCGAGAGCCGTCCGCCTTGGAGCGGTACACGTCCACCCGGCCGTGGCCGGTGAGCTCCAGCCGCAGCACCACCGCGTCCAGCACGGTCCAGCGCCGCCAGTAGCTCGCGGGGAAAGCGTTGAAGTAGGTGCAGAACGAGGCCTCCGACTCCGTGCCCAGCTGGACCGACGTCCGCGAGGTGGCGTGCGCGCGGCGGGCATTGGTCTCGGACTCGACCAGGTACAGCCTGCGCACGTCGAGCGGCTCGCCGGCCCGCGGCAGCAGGATCCGCTGGAGCAGCGACACCGCCTCGGACGGCTCGTCGACGGAAACCGGTGTCATCAGCGCGGTTTCAGCAGCCGCGGCGATCTTGCGCGGAGCGGGCGCCCGGCGCGCCCGCTTGGCGGACGTCGCGTTCTCGGACTGTGCGGACTGCTCCGGCTGCGGCCGCTCGTCGGCGAGGTCGCTGAGGTCGGTCATGGCAGTCTGGCCCTCACTCATCGTCGCCGCCCGCCAGCGGCGCGCCGGTCGCCCAGTGCGGGTTCAGGACATTGTCGAACATGCTCAGCGCGCTGGCGATGGCCATGTGCATGTCCAAGTACTGGTAGGTGCCCAGCCTGCCGCCGAAAAGCACGTTGTTCTCGTCGGTTTCGCGCTTGGCGCGATCCCGGTAGGCAGTCAGCTTGGCGCGGTCCTCCGGGGTGTTGATCGGGTAGTACGGCTCATCGCCGGACTGGGCGAAGCGCGAGTACTCGCGCATGATCACCGTCTTGTCCTTCGGGTACCAGTCCCGCTCCGGGTGGAAGTGGCGGAATTCGTGAATCCGCGTGTAGGGGAAGTCCGCGTCGTTGTAGTTCATGACCGGAGTGCCCTGGAAGTCACCGATCGGGAGCACCTCGGTCTCGAAGTCCAGTGTGCGCCAGCCGAGCTCGCCCTCGCTGTAGTCGAAGTACTGGTCCAGCGGGCCGGTGTAGACGACAGGCGCGTCCTGACTCTGGGCGCGCAGCTCGGCGCGCACATCGAACCAGTCCGTGTTGAGCCGCACTTCGATCAGGTCGGAGGCGGCCATGTTCTCCAGCCACTTGGTGTAGCCCTCGACCGGAAGACCTTCGTAGGCGTCGTTGAAGTACCGGTTGTCGAAGGTGTAGCGGACCGGCAGCCGGGAGATGGTGCCCGCGGGCAGCTCCTTCGGGTCGGTCTGCCACTGCTTGGCGGTGTAGTCGCGGATGAACGCCTCGTAGAGCGGGCGGCCGATCAGCGAGACCGCCTTCTCCTCCAGGTTCTGCGCGTCTTTGGTGTCGATCTCGGCGGCCTGTTCGGCGATCAGCGTGCGCGCGTCCTCCGGGCTGAAGTACCGGCCGAAGAACTGCGAGATCAGCCCGAGTCCCATCGGGAACTGGTAGGCCTGCCCCTTGTGCATCGCGAACACGCGGTGCTGGTAGTTGGTGAACTCGGTGAACTGGGTTACGTAGTCCCACACCCGCTTGTTGGAGGTGTGGAAGAGGTGCGCCCCGTAGCGGTGCACCTCGATGCCCGTTTGCGGGTCCGGCTCGGAGTAGGCGTTGCCGCCTAGGTGGGCGCGGCGTTCCACCACCAGCACGCGCTTGCCGAGAAGGCTCGCGGCGCGCTCGGCGATGGTCAGTCCGAAGAATCCGGAACCCACCACGATCAGGTCGTATCCGGGCTGGGCGGGAGGAGTAGCAGCCGTCACGGAACCCCACCCTACCGTCCGGCCGAACTGTGCAGAACGACCCGGCCCGTCAGTCGTCGGCCATCCGGTATTCGCCCGCTTCCAGCCGGGCGATCAGCCCGTCGGTCCAGGTGGAGAGGTTGGCGAAGACGCCGCTCCACAGTTCGAGAAGGTCAGTGGAATGCGGGGTTTCGTGGCGGGCGGGAAAGTCCGGGGCCATGGCCAGCAGCCCGTCGCGCGTTTCGGCGCTGCGGGCGCGCTGTTCGGTGAGCAGCTCGACGACCCGGGCGCGCGGCAGCGCCCGCATGAAGGCGATACCCGCGCCCAACTCCTCCATGTCGATGCAGACCAGCGCGGCCTCCAGCCGGGCGAAGAATTCGGCCTCGCCTGCCGCGGTCACCTCGTAGAGCGTCCGGCCCGGCCCCGCACTGCTCGCCTCGGTGCGTATCGCGTGCACCTTGCCCTCCTGGCCGAGCTGCTTGAGCGCGTGGTAGATCGAGCCGGCCTTCACGTCGGTCCAGGTCTCAACCCGCCATCCCAACAGTTCGCGACGCACGGCATAGCCGTAACTGGGCTGCTGCGCCCGCAGCACCCCGAGCACCAGCAGTCGCACGGCCGACATGGCGTCACGGTCCCACACCGTTCCCAGGTATTCAAATTTGACTTCCGGACTATTGCGGCCGGAGACTGGTAGTCAAATTTGATTACTGGCTGGACGAGGGGTAATTCCATGACCGACACCGCGGTACCGATGTTGTGGACGGGCGAGCCGGGCCGCACGGCCGACTTCTACCGAGCGCTCGGATTCGAGTTGTGGAGCGAGCAGACGCGGCCCTACGTCTATCTCGCGTTCCGGCGGCGCGGGGCCGACGTGCACTTCACCGGGCGACCTGCAGGCATTCCGGCCGAGGCGGGCGTGACCTGCCAGATTCTGGTCGACGATGTCGCGAGCGACCACGCGGCGTTCGCGGCCGGGTTTCGCGAACACGTCGGCAAGGCCCCGAACAAAGGCCTGCCGCGCATCACGCGCTTCCGACCCGGCCAGACCCGCTTCACAGTCGTCGACCCCGACGGCAACACGGTGCTGGTCATCCAGCGCGACGAGCCGGAGGAGCTCGACTACGGCGGCTCCAAGGCACTCACCGGACTCGCGAAGGTCATCGACAACGCGCGCATCCTGCGCGACTACAAGAACGACGACAAACTCGCCGTCCGCGCCCTCGAAGTCGGCTTGGGCCGCTACGGCGGCGAAGCCCCGCCGCCGGACAAGGCCAAGGCCTACGCCTACCTCGTGGACCTGACGACGGCCCTGGAGCTGCCCGTCCAAGCCGCGAAGTGGCGCGCGGAACTCCAGGCCCTCGGCTACACCGAATCCGACTTCCCCGAGGCATGACACCGATGTCCGGAACGACCCGTGAGTTGCGTTGGACGCACGTCACGGGTCGTTCCGGAACAGGGTTATACGGTGCTACAGGGTCGTGGCGTAGTGGTGGAGAGCGTCGCGGACGTAGGCCGCGGCGCCTTCGCCGTGCACGTCGTAGTTGCGCGCGAAGCGCGGATCGGCGACGTACATGTCGGCCAGGTTGACCAAGGCCTCGCGGGTGACCTCGCGGCCGCCCCAGCCCGCGCCGATCCAGGCGTGGTGGCGGGCGGCGATCGCCATGACCTGCGGGCTGTCGACCGCCGCGCCCGCGGCGTGCGCGCGGCCCCAGTCGGCGGCGAGGTCCGCGTGCTCCTGCTGGAAGGCCTTGCGGCCGTCCTCGCCCATGGACTCCCACCAGCGTTCGCTGCGGTCGTAGGCCTCCTTGCCCCAGCGCTCGATGACTTCGTCCTTGTACTGCGCGTGGTCGAAGCCGTCGAAAACTTCGTTGGCCATGAGAGGTTCTCCTTTCTCCAGTTTCCCTACGGTCGAGCGGACCGAGGCGATCTGCCGGTCGATCCGCCTGCGCTGCTGTCTGAGCAGCTCCAGATGTGTCCGCAAGGCGTCGGCGACGCCGTCCTTCCTGCCGGCGCGCTCGCCGCGCAACACCTCGGCGACGGCGGGCAAGCCGAGACCGAGCTCGCGCAGCAGCAAGATCCGCTGCAGCCGCACCAGGGCCTGCTCGTCGTAGTACCGATAGCCGTTGGCGCCGGTACGGCTCGGCTCCAGGAGGCCGAGCTGCCCGTAGTGGCGCAGCGTGCGGCTCGTCGTACCTGCCGCCTTGGCCAGATCCTGGATCGACCACTCCTGTGCGTTCACGCCCACCACTGTGCAAGTTGACGTTGCGTCAATGTCAAGTCGGACACGTCACGCCATTGCACGGCGGCCGTTTGGGCCGCCGCACAGTTTCCTGTATCGCGATCGGCATATATATGGTTCGCGCGCAGATCGGTAACGAAAAGTGGATCTTTCTTGACCTCGCGATGACTATCTGAGCGATAATTTCCGCTACTGTGCCGGTTTTTCCTTCGGGAACTCGTGATACGGAGAATGCCGTGATCTCCGATGTGGTTGATTTCGCACTGCGCGTTCAGCGAACGCGCAGCGAACTGTGGCATCTGCTTGCGACCCCGCAGTGGTACCCGCGGTTCTTCCGCGGCATCGGCGCCGTCACCCGCATCGTGGAACCCGGACAAGACAGCACCGAAGCCTTCGCGGCCCAGGTCGGGGGCGGTCCGCTGCCAGTGTCGACGCTGCGGTTCCGGATCCGCGAATATCGCAGGGAAGCCGAGTTCGCGATTGAGGGAATTGATTCCGGTTGGTTTGGTTCAGTGCGGCTGACCGACGACCCCAAGACCGGCGGCACTCGAATCTCGGCTGCCATGTTCAGAGTCGCGCTCGCGCATGAAAGGTTGCCGGAGCTCGATAACTCCGCGATAACCGAATGGCTGCACGCCGGAATTACCCGGGTGGTGGAATACCTGGACGGAACGCCGACGGCGGTCGCGGATAACACCAGAAATCTGGCTTCTTTGCAGATCAGCATTGTTCGTCAAGTTTTCTCCAGCGGAGTGGTCAGTGCATTCGACGCGATGAAGCGGCCCGATCGCGGGCTGCGACAGCTCAACTCCCTGTATCGCTGGGGATTCACACTGGCGGGGGGCTATGCCGCGGCCACGGCGCACTCGCCCACCGACACCGCCATCATCGACGACGTGGGCGCTCACAGCTTCGAGCGGGTGCACTACCGGTCCAACTGGATCGCCGCCGGGATGCACAATCTGGGCATCCGCGACGGCGCGGCGATCGGCATCCTGGCCCGCAACCACGCGGCGATGGTCGAGACGCTCGCCGCCTGCGGCAAACTCGGCGTCGAAGCGGTGATGGTTAACACCGGACTTTCACCGCGCCAAATCGAAGAATTAAGTCACCGTAACAACTTGTCGGCGGTATTCCTCGACGACGAGTTCGACGAACTCGTCAGGGAACTGCCCGGCCGGGTGCTGCGAATCGCCACCCGCCCGGAATCCGTAGTGCCCAACCGGATCACACTGCAGGAACTGGTGGGCGAGGATGCCTGGTCGTTTCCCCGCCCGCAGCGCCACGGCAGGCAGATCGTGCTCACCTCCGGCACCAGCGGGAGTCCGAAAGCCGCTGTCCGGCCGCACCCGCGCGGCTTCGGCACGGTGGCGGCGATGTTGTCGAAGCTGCCGCTGCAATTGGGCGAGCGCATGCTGATCGCCGCCCCGCTGTTCCACAGCTGGGGTTTCGGCCTATTGCAGATAGCCACGCCGGTGCGGGCGACCGTGGTGCTGCAGGACCGCTTCGACCCCGAGGAGTGTCTGGCCGCCGTCAGCCGATACCGCTGCACCTCGCTGATGGTGGTGCCGATCATGTTGCAGCGCCTGCTGGACCTGCCGCCCGCGGTCCGGGCCCGCTACGACACGTCCAGCCTGCGGGTGATCGCCAGCTGCGGATCGCCGCTGCCCGGCAGGCTCGCACACGAGGTGATGGACGCCTTCGGCGACGTGCTCTACAACTTCTACGGCTCGACCGAGGTGTCGTGGGCGACGGTGGCCGACCCCGCCGACCTGCGAGCGGCTCCGGCCACCGCGGGCACGCCGCCGCTGGGCACCCGGGTGGCCATCCTCGATCCGCACGGCGCGGTGATGCCGCTCGGCGCCGTAGGCCGCGTCTTCGTCGGCAACGACATGCTGTTCGACGGCTACACCAACGCCGACAGTCCCGCGGTGGCCGACGGGCTCATGGACACCGGCGACCTGGGCTACCTGGTCGGAGAGGGCAGGCTGTTCCTCTGCGGGCGAGACGACGAGATGATCATCTCCGGCGGCGAGAACGTCTTCCCGCGCCCGGTGGAGGACGCGCTCGCGATGCTGCCGGAAATCCAGGAGGTCGCCGTCATCGGCGTCCCCGACCAGGAATTCGGCCAGCGGCTGGCCGCTTTCGTGGTGCCGCACCTCGGGGCCACGGTGGAGGTCGAGTGGCTGCGCCGCTACATCCGCGACCGGCTCAACCGCTTCTCGGTCCCCCGGGACTTCACCTTCCTCGACGCACTGCCCCGCAGCGCCACCGGCAAGATCCTCAAACGCGTCCTGGCCCGCGGCGACTTCGACTTCGTCTGAGCGACGTGCCTCCAGAATGACCCGTGACGTGCATCCAACGCACGTCACGGGTCATTCTGGAGGTTTTCTCAGTTGCCGGAGGGGGCGTTGTATTCCTTGGTGTAGGTGTTGTTGAAGGTTTTCAGGATGGTGGTGACGATGCCCGCGCCCTGGTTGAAGACGAGCGAGCCGAACTGGAAGTCCTGGCGGTAGCCGCCGGGCACCAGATACTGGTCGGCCAGAGGCAGGCCGAGCTTGCCCGCGGTCTGCCCCAGTTGCAGGAACGTCTCCAACAGCTTGCCGATGACCGAGACCACGTCGCCGTCGGCCAGGCTGAAGACGTAGCCGTTGACGAATTTCGCGTACTCGGCCTTCGGAGCGGTCGCGGCGCCCGGCTCCGCCGCGGCCGAGGCGAGTTCGACCGGAAGCACGCCGGAGCGGGCCGCGCCG
>JABFVX010000325.1 GCA_013362555.1 Mycobacteriaceae bacterium | reverse complement strand
GACAGCCCCGGCCGGCACCGGCAAGACAACAGCGATGCAGGTGCTGGCGCGGGCGTGGACAGCCGAACGCGGCACCGTGCTCGGGCTGGCGCCGACCGCAGCCGCCGCGGCCGTGCTGGGCGACGACATCCACGCCGCGACGCACACCATCGACAAGCTCACCCACACGCTCCAACGAGTCCTGGCGGGCGACGATCCGATTGTTCCGCGGTGGATTCACGACATCGGACCCGACACGTTGGTGATCGTGGACGAGATCGCCAAAACCGGCACGCTGAAGCTTGATTTGGCCGTCGCGTTTCTCCTCAAGCGAGGCGCGAAGGTCTGCGGGATCGGCGACGATCACCAGCTCGCCTCCGTCGCCGCGGGCGGAGTCGTTCGCGACATCGTCGAAGCCGCCAATGCGCACACCCTGACGACTGTGATGCGGTTCGCCGACCGCAGTGAAGGCCCGGCCAGCCTCGCCCTGCGGGCAGGCGACCCGGCAGCGATTGCCTACTACCTCGATCACGACCGCATCCACTGCG
The DNA here is from genome assembly GCA_013362555.1 of Mycobacteriaceae bacterium. GTDB lineage: Bacteria > Actinomycetota > Actinomycetes > Mycobacteriales > Mycobacteriaceae > JABFVX01. The sequence goes on along the minus strand of JABFVX010000325.1, from coordinate 6,183 downwards.
GCACCCGGGCCGCCATCCAGGATGCCGCCTACACCGCGTGGAGCCGAGACGTTGCGGCCGGGCTGGACACCGTTATGCTGGCCCCGACCCACGAGATCGTGCATGCGCTCAACGAACGCGCCCGCGCCGACCGCCTCGCGGCCCTGCACCGCGACGGTGGCGTGGTCGGCCGCGAGGTGACGCTGGCCGACGGGCTGCATGCCAGCGTCGGTGATGTGATCATCACCCGGCGAAATGAGCCCCGGCTGCGCATCTCCACCACCGATTCCGTGCGAAACGGATACCGCTGGCGGGTTACGGCAATCCACCCGGACGGCAGCATCACCGCGACGCACCTACGTTCACGTCGCCGCATCACACTGCCGCCTACCTATGTCGCCGCCGACGTCGATCTGGGCTACGCATCCACGATCAGCACCGCCCAAGGCATCACCGTCGACACCTGTCACGGCGTGCTCGCCGGGCACGAGGACCGCGCGTTGCTGTACGTGATGATGACCCGCGGTCGACGCGGCAACCACGCCTACGTGCCGACCGCAGGCGATGGCAGCGAACAAAGTCCGTGGACCTATGAGGCGCTGCACCCGCCCACCGCCGTCGACACATTGACCGACATCATCGGCCGCGACGGGTTCCAACGCTCGGCGACCACGTTGCAGCGCGAAGCGCTCGATCCGGCGGTGCGTCTGGGCCGCGCGGTCGACGCCTACGCCGACGCTATCGGCGCCGTCGCCGAACATCTCGTCGGTCCGGACACCATGGCCGGCATCGACGACGCAGCCGACCAGCTGCATCCCGGAATCACCGACCAGCCCGCTTGGCCCATGCTGCGCGGACATCTCGCCACCATTGCCGTCGTAGGCTACGACCCTGTCGCAGCGCTGGGCGCAGCCGTTGCCGAACGAGAACTCAACACCGCCGACGATGCGGCGGCCGTACTGGACTGGCGGCTCGACCGCTCCGGCAACCATTCCGCCGGAACCGGCCCGCTGCCCTGGCTGAGGGCGGTGCCTACGGCCCTAGCCCGACACCCCGAATATGGCTCATACCTGGCAGCCCGCACGATGCTCGTGACCAAGCTCGTCGGCCGCGTCGAGCAACAGGCTCAACGATGGACCGAGACCACGGCACCGACCTGGGCGCGACCTTTCGCAGGCATCGACTCGGCACTGGTCGGTGACCTCGCGGTATGGCGTGCCGCGTTGCACATCGGCGTCGCCGACCGTCGGCCGGCTGGCTCACCCCGGCGATACCCGCTGGCCGAGAAACGGCACCAAGACCAGCTGCACCGCCGGATCACCGAGGCCCTTGGCAACCACCCGAACCACGCCACCAACCGCTGGGCCACTCACGCCCGCCGAGTCGATGCCCACATTCTCGACGACCCGCACTGGCCCGTGCTGGCCGAACAACTCGACCTCGCCCACCGCGCCGGATTCGACACCCACAACCTCCTGCACCGCGCCGCCGACATCAGGCACCTGCCCGACGAACTCCCCGCCGCCGCGCTGTACTGGCGGATCGTCGCAGAGCTGGAATCAGGCGCACTCTCGACAGCCGGACACCGGCTGCGGCCGTCGTGGACCCCTGTGCTGTCCCAAGTCCTCGGCGCGGACCTCGCGGTTCAAGTGCTCACCGCCCCTTCGTGGCCGGGGCTCGTCGCCGCGATCGAATCTGCCGACCCTGCGGAATGGGGACCCCGGACGCTGCTGGAATCGGCCTACGAGCTGATCACCGCCAATCATGAGGATGGTGGTAACGACGTCCAGCCACACGAGATGGCCACCACGCTGGCCTGGTGGATCGACGGCATCATCCGTCACACGGCCACTGCGTCCACGGACCTTCCGCCCGAACCGCCCGAGCCTGGTGCCGACGAAGAGGCTGCGGCCCGTGCCGGCGTCGCCGATCCAGAAGCCGACACGGCACCAGAAGACGTTTTCGACGTGCCGGAGCCCGCCGCCACCTTTGGCGCAGCCGAGCCCGACGAGGACTACATCGCAGCCCTACTCGCCGACGATCCGGACACCGATACCCGCAGGCGGCCAGTCGAGGACGACTACGACTGGGCTGCGGAAGCACTGCGTGCCGCCCAGTCCAGCCCGCGTCGTTACCCCGCCCTTCCGCTGACCGAACAAGCCGACCAGCTCCGCCAAGACGCCGCCGAACAGCAGCGCCGGATGGATGAAATCCGATCCCTGATCGAGCAGGACGATCCTCTCGACCACATCGGCATCACCGACCCGCAAGTGCTGGAACTGCGCGCCCACGCCACCTCGCAACGGCCCTACCGAATCGCGTGGCTCGATGCCTTGGAGCGCCATATCGACGCTGAAGTGCAGGCCCGGATAGACCGCGCCCGGAGCGAGAAACTCGCGGCGGAACTCGACCGAATAGCAGGACACGACCCCGATGTCCACGAACTCGAGCACCTGCTGACCGGTGCTGACCCGGCCGCACGAGCCCACTACGCGGAGGCGCTCGCCGGACTTCGCACCGGCCCCGACAACGTCGGTGTACGGATCGAGCTGCACCTGGCTCAACTCGCCGCATCCAGCTCGACAACCCTGGCGGAGCAAGCCAGGGCCGACGTCGAAACCACGCGGGCTGCCCTGGTCGAATGTGCAGGCGGCCCCGACAAACTCGTGGACGAAACCGACGTGCAGCTCACGCACCTCAACGCCGCATTCCGCCTACACGACCAACTTGCAGAAGGCAGGCGACAGCTACAGGACACCAAGCTGGAACTATTCCGCGTCACCACGCTGTTGCGCGCCGAGCAGTCGTCGCCGCCGGCCATCCCCGTCGCTGATCGAAGCTCCGATCCGATCTATGGTCTGACCGATAGGGAGTTGGACGAGATGATCATGGGCCTTCGGCAACGACTCGCTGTCATCGGCCACCCTGTTCCGGCAACCGAGGACGGGCACGTGAACCGGCACATCGCCATGGCGTTCGGCTCAAGCGCGGACGCCAGTCGGTTCCAGAAACAACTGGCCGCCGTCTGCTCGGAACGGCAAAGGCGAGCGGGCCTGACCACTGTTCAGCGGGCACACGAATGCGCACTGCGAGGCCAACAGGACGCCGGACCTTCCCGACGCGAAAACATCACCCCCGTGGAACCGCTTCAGCCTTACCGCGGCCCAGATCTTGACCTGTAAGCCGGAGTCCGACCCATCGTGAGCGCGCTTCGGTGCGCAGCACTAGGTACCGTCCCGCGCGGCACGCCGTACAAGGCATAGGTGTGGAAACCTATCTGGCATGAGCGTGTTGAAGGTCGAATCGGCATACCGCAGCGACGATATCCGAGCGGCCGAGGGGCCTGTGCTGGCGAGGTTGGGCGGTAGCGCCCTCATGGACCGTGCTGCGGCTCGATTGGCTGTCGTGTGCGTGGAGGTACTGCGGGAAACCGGCGGTGTGAACGGCAGGCGGGTCGTCTTGCTCGTAGGATCGGGCAACAACGCGGGCGACGCGCTGTTGGCCGGTGCCCGGCTCCGACAGCGCGGCGCGAAAGTCACTGCGGTGCTTATCAACAAGACGACCCATCAGCGAGGCTTGACCACGCTCCGCAGCCGAGGCGGATGCGTCATCGACGCCACCAACACTGACGCCGTCGAATCGATTCTGAACGCGCTCGCGGACGCCGAACTAGTGGTGGACGGCATCGTCGGTATTAGCGGAAAGACCGGTTTGCGCGCTCCGGCGGATCAGCTGGTCAACGCTGTCCCCTCCGGCACCCCGGTCGTCGCCGTCGATCTGCCGAGCGGCGTCGACCCCGATACGGGTGAAACCGATGGTCAGCATGTCGTCGCGGACGTTACGGTGACGTTCGGCGCGATGAAGCCCTGCTTGATGCTGCCGCCAGCGGCGTACGCCACCGGCCGCGTCGTGTATGTCGATGTTGGCATCACCGGAGAGCTTCGTGGCGAACCCGCGGTCGAGAGACTCACTCCCGCTGGCGTCGCTGCGCGTTGGCCCCTACCGGCGCATACAGCGCACAAGTACTCGCGCGGTGTGCTGGGTGTGATCGCCGGCTCCGACAAGTATCCCGGCGCGGCGGTCCTGGCCGTGGGCGGCGCGTTCGAGACTGGCCTGGGCGCGCTGTGGTACGTCGGTCCGCGACGAGCGAGCGACCAGGTGCTGACGGCATTCCCCGAGACGATGCACGGCAAGGGACGTGTCCAGGCATGGCTGCTCGGCTCTGGGGTGGAATCGGACCCAAACCAAGATCGTGCGGTCGACGAAGCGCTCGAATCGGGGTTGCCGTGCGTCGTGGATGCCGGTGCACTGGCAGCGTGCGTGCGGCACCGCTCGTCTGGCAAGCGTGCGGCGACTACCGCAGAACAGGTGTTGCTGACCCCACATGCCGGTGAGTTAGCGCGAATGTTCAACCAGATCGGGCACGAAGTATCGCGCGAGGAGGTTGAGGCGCGCCCTGCTTATCACGGGCGCTGGCTGGCCGGCGAGCTGGAAGTGACAGTGCTGGTGAAAGGACCGACGACGCTGGTCGTGCCGCCGACCGGGCCGGTAGGAAGTGTGAGCGAAGCTCCAGCTTGGCTTGCAACGGCAGGTGCCGGCGATGTGTTGGCGGGAATTGCTGGTGCATTGATGGCGGCAGGCGTCGATGCCTACAACGCCGGGCAAATGGCTGCTTTCGTCCATGGTCGCGCGGCGGCGCTAGCGTCGAATGGCGGGCCGATCCGGTCCGGCCGGGTGATCGGCGCAATCGCGCCAGTGATTGCCGAGCTACTCGAGGCTTAATCAGAGGAGGTTCGGCCCACCATGGAGTGGAGGGCTACAACGCCGAGACGCGCTCCGCGAGCTTGCCGAGGTCGCCGCTGAGGACATCACGGCGAGCCCTGCGGACCATCGCGCCGACCAGTTCGCGCACGACGTTCATGGAGCGGACCTCCTGCGGCGCAACGTGTTCAGCGCGAAGCAGCGCGTGCAAGCAATGTGTGTAGTCCTTCTCCAATGCGTGGGCTCGACCCAGCTCTACGAAGTATCGTGCCCGCCGATCCGCTGAGGGGATCGAGGCCGGGTCGATAGTGCGGGACACCTCGATAGCGCGACCGCCGTCGCGCTGTTCCAGTGCCACCGACATACGCCAAATATCAACGTTCTGTCCGCCGAACGCGAGCGCGAATGCTTGGCCTGGGGTGTCGCCGGTACGTGTTGCGGTCTCGGCCGCCTCGTTCAGGTGATCAGTCGGATCGCCGCCGGTCGCCGCAGTAGTGAGTGCGGCGTGCAGATGAAGCATCCCGTACATCTCCAGGCCCTCGGTGGTCTCCGAGAGGTCGCGCTGCAATCGCTCGGCGGACCCGCCCGAGTGCGCCAACGAGGCACTGGCCACACCGGGCATTGCTAGCAATGTCTGCGCGAGCATGTACTCGGCCGCGGCGACGCCAGCAGGCTCTCCACAGGTCGCCGCCGCCTCGGCGCACGCTCGCGCCGCGATCCAAGCGAGCGAGGTGTAGCCCAGCTTCTTCGTGCTCATCGCCGTGGAGAACGTCGCAGCCGTCAACGCTCGCCAGGCTCTCTCCGCCTCTGGTCCGGATGTCAGCCGGTATAGGTCGGTCAGCAGTTCGGGCAGAACTCGGCCCAGCTTGCTGTAGTCGCACGCCATGAAGGTCGTCAACGACTGGTCGGCCTCCGTGGTCAATTCCTGAATCGGGCGCGGCTCATCCGCACCGTCGACCAAACCGGCAGACATCAGGGCGCCTTCGATCCGAGGGACTGCGGCGTGGAACGCCACCGCCGCAGGACTGACCTTGTCCTCCTGGTGTCCAGTGAGGTCCCCAATCGAGACGCTCAGCGCTTCTGCGAGCTTGTACAGCACCGCACGGCTGTCGATGGGGCGCTCGCCGGTTTCGCAGCGCGTGATCAGCGTGCGCTGCTCATCGACGCGGTCCGCGAGCACCTGTTGCGTGAGCCCGCGAATCCGGCGGTACTTGCGTACCTGTTGACCGATGTATCGGCCGGTGTCGATCTGGCCGTCCTCGGCGTCGTCGTTGTCGACCATGGCGTTTCTCCCGATCCGTCAGCGCAGTACATGTCGAGCGTAAGCCCAGATGCGTCGCGGTTTTGTGCCAATTTGGCACATCACATCGTGTGCCAATTTGGCACAGAATTCGCTTGCGGCGCTCATAACGTCGTTCCTCACCAACCGGTACCTCCGGATGC
>JABFVX010000409.1 GCA_013362555.1 Mycobacteriaceae bacterium | reverse complement strand
CGCTCGGACCGCGGCCGCGGGCGAGCTGGCCGAGGCCGTCAGCGCCGAGCTGGCCGGGCTCGCCATGGGCCGGGCCCGGCTCGAGGTGTCGGTGCGGCCGCTGCCCGCGGGCGCGAGCGACTCGGCGAGCCTCACCGTCGGCGGTGTCGACGTGCACGCGGGCGAGGCCGGGGTCGACGAGGTCGAGTTCCGGCTTTCGGCCCATTCCGGGGCGCAGTCGCTGCCGCTGAGCAAGAGCGCGTCCGGCGGCGAGCTGTCGCGGGTGATGCTCGCGCTGGAAGTGGTGCTCGCGGGCTCGCAGCACGGTGCGACCATGGTCTTCGACGAGGTCGACGCGGGGGTCGGCGGTCGCGCCGCGGTGGAGATCGGCCGCAGGCTGTCGCGGCTGGCGCGCACGCACCAGGTGGTGGTGGTGACGCACCTGCCGCAGGTGGCCGCGTTCGCCGACACCCATTTGGTTGTCGACAAGTCCGACGACGGCGAGGGCGTCAGCAGCAACGTCCGCACGCTGCGCCCGGACGAGCGGGTCATCGAGCTGGCCCGCATGCTCGCGGGCCTCGACGACACCGAAACCGGACGCGCCCACGCCGAGGAACTCCTCGACATGGCCAGAGCCGAACGATAGCGCGCTCGCCCGGATATGCCTGCGGCAAGAGGTAAGGCACTATGTATGTGCCATAGCATACGGTTTCTCGTAGTAATCAGGGAGTCATGACTAACCCGCAGCAGCCCGGTCCGTTCGACCCGTCGCAGCCCTACCAGCCCGGATCTCAGCCGGGGCAGCCGCAGTACGGTCAGCCGCAGTACGGCCAAACTCAGCCTCAGCCCGGTCAGCCCCAATATGGCCAGCCCCAGCCGCAGTACGGCCAGCCGCAATACGGCGAGCAGCCCGCCTACGGGCAGCAGCCGCAGGGCCTGCAGTGGCCCCAGCAGCCGCCCATGTCGCAGGTTCAGCAGCCGGGCGGCGGCTCGGGCAACGGCAAGATGATCGCGATCATCGCCGCCGCTGTGGTGCTGGTGGCGGCCATCGGGGCCGGAGCGTTCCTGATTCTCAACAAGTCCGACGACGACGGGGACGGAAAGCGCTATAAGCTCGCCACGCCCGACTCGGTCGCGGGCTACACGCTGGACGAGCGCGACAGCGAGCCGTTCAACGCCGATGACAAGAAGGAGTTCGCCGAGATCGGCGTGAAGAATCCGCAGGCTATCGGCGCCAGTTACAAGTCCGGCAAGAACCACCTGCTGTTCATGGGTGTGTGGGGAGACGTCTCCGATCCCGCCAAGGCGGTCGACGGCACCTTCACCACGCTGCACAAGCACTGGAAGGACCGCAAGTCCATCAACCTGGTCGGCAAGCCGGAAAAGGTGAGTGGCTCCGACATGCCGGGCGCCACGGTCAAGTGCCAGAAGGTCGCGAATCCGACCGACTCGTCAGAGTCCATCACCCTGTGCATCTGGGCCGACCGCAGCACCATCGGCCTGGTCATGCAGGATGCCAAGGGCGGCTCGGACATGTCCGCGTCCGCCGACCTCGTCTCGAAGGTCCGCCACGACACCCGAGTCGAGATCAAGTAGCCGGGAAAGACCCTTCCAGAATGACCCGTGACGTGCGTTAGGCGCACGTCACGGGTCATTCTGGAAGGGGTGGTTGGCTCCAGGTCAACGGGTGGTGCGGCGTTTGGCTTCTTTGCGGGCGCCGGTGACGAAGGCCGTGACGAGGGCGCGCAAGGCGAGGCGGACGGCGAAGCCGGGTGCGGGGAGTGCGGGGGTGGAGGCCATCGTGTACTGCACCCGGGTGCCCGCGTCCGCGTCGCTGAAGACGATGGTGCCGGTGTGCTCGCGCACCGGCGCGATGCCGCCGACGATCCGGTACCGGATGCGGTGTCCAGGAACGAGTTCGGTGATCTGCTCGCGGACGCCGACAGCGCCGACGCCGAGGAAGTGCACCGCGCCGACGCCTTGGCGCTCGTCCGTGCCGGGAGTGACGAGCCTCGTCTGCACCGGCAGGAACTCGCCGTTGCGCTCACGGTCGGCGAAGATGTCGTACACCATCTCGCGGGGAGCGTCGATGACGGTGTCGAGCGTGAAAGTGGGCACGGGTCCTCCTCTGCGACGGATCAGGTCAGCCTACTGCGCCCGGCGATTTTACTGTTACCCGGAGTAGCGCAACGTAGCTGTGTCGGCGAGCCTCCCCTGTTACCAGTGGGGCTGGAGTAATCATCGGTGTCCATGAGAATGCCCGCGCTGTTGTCCCGGACCGCCGATCCGTTGCCGGGCATCGTGGGGGCGGCGCGGGTGGACCGCAACACCGCGCGGCTGCTGCGGCGGATCCGGCCCGGCGAGGTGGCCGTGCTCGACCAGTACGAGCTGGACCGGATCACCGCGGACGAACTGCTGCGTGCCGGCGTTTCCGCGGTGGTGAACGCCTCGCCGTCGATGTCGGGGCGCTACCCGAACCTCGGTCCGAGCCTGTTGGTGTCCGGCGGCGTCACGCTCGTGGACACCGGCAAGGGGGTGTTCAAGAAGGTCAAGGACGGCGCTCGGATTCGGGTGCACGACGGTTCGGTGTACGCGGGGGAGCGAATGCTCGCCGAGGGCGTCGAGCTCGACGCCGAGACGGTGGCCATGCGGTTGCTGGAGGCGCGGAACGGGCTGTCGGCGCATCTGGAAACCTTCTCCGGCAACATGATTGACCTGATTCGGAACGAGGGTCCGCTGCTGCTGGACGGCGTCGGCGTGCCCGACGTCGCGGTGGCGCTGGCGGGCAGGCACGTAGTCGTGGTCGGCGAGGGCGCAGGCCACCGCTCCGACCTGAAGAAGCTCAAGCCTTTCCTGCGCGAGTACGCACCGATCTTGGTCGGCGTCGACGCGGGCGCCGACAGCCTGATGCGCGCGGGCTATCCGCCGGACCTGATCGTCGGCGACCCGGACAAGATCAGTGCCGCCGCGCTGAAATCCGGGGCGGAGGTTGTGCTGCCCGCCGACGAGCAGGGCAGCGCCCCCGGGGCCGCACGCATCCAGGAGCTGGGCCTGGGCGCGGTGACGTTCCCGGCGTCGGCGGCGGCGATGGATTTGGCGCTGCTGCTGGTCCACCACCACGGCGCCGCACTGATCGTCTCGGTGGGAGCCTCGGTCTCGCTGGACGACTTCGTCGACCGCGCGGGCGCCGAGGTTTGCCCGGCCGCGTTCCTGACTCGCCTGAAGGTGGGCTCCGCGGTGGTCGACGCCAAGGCCGTGTCCACCCTGTACAGCGGGGGCGTGTCGAGCGGGGTGGTGGCGCTGACGGCGCTCGCGGGCCTGCTCGCCATCAGCGTCGCCGTGCTCGCCACCGACGTGGGGCCGCAACTGCTCGGCTGGGTCCTGGCCGGATGGCACCGCGCGGTCGCCGAAGCCCGGGCATACCTGCACTGAAACGCGTCCTGAATGACCCATGAGGTGCGTTGGGCGCACTCCATGGGTCATTCCGGAATTTGGGTTCGCCGTGACGTTGCCGTGACTCGGGTTACAGGTCCGCGCGTCATTCGCAAAGGGGGTTCGGCGGGTGTTACCGTGGAGACCCGTGCAGCAGAAACGGCAATCGCGCTACGGCAGTCATCACACCGCTCCCGCGAAACACATCTTTGTCAGCGGCGGCGTGGCATCGTCCCTGGGCAAGGGACTCACCGCATCGAGTCTGGGCCAGCTGCTGACCGCGCGCGGGCTGCGCGTCACGATGCAGAAGCTCGTCCCGGACCTCACCGTCGACCCTGGCACCATGAACCCGTTCCAGCACGGCGAGGTGTTCGTCACCGAGGACGGCGCCGAGACCGACCTGGACATCGGCCATTACGAGCGCTTCCTGGACCGCGATCTGTCCGGGGCCGCCAACGTGACGACCGGCCAGGTGTACTCCACGGTGATCGCGCGGGAACGCCGCGGCGAGTACCTCGGCGACACGGTGCAGGTCATTCCGCACATCACCGACGAGATCAAACGCCGGATCCTGGAGATGAGCGAGCCCGACGGCGAGGGCCTGCGCCCGGACGTGGTCATCACCGAGATCGGCGGCACCGTCGGCGACATCGAATCCCAGCCGTTCCTGGAGGCCGCGCGCCAGGTGCGCCACGACGTCGGCCGGGAGAACGTCTTCTTCCTGCACGTGTCGCTGGTGCCGTACCTCGCGCCGTCGGGCGAGCTCAAGACCAAGCCGACCCAGCACTCGGTCGCCGCCCTGCGCAACATCGGCATTCAGCCCGACGCGCTGATCCTGCGCTGCGACCGCGAGGTGCCGCAGGCGCTGAAGAACAAGATCGCGCTGATGTGCGACGTCGACGTGGAAGGCTGCATCTCCACCCCGGACGCGCCCTCGATCTACGACATTCCGAAGGTGCTGCACCGGGAGGCGTTGGACGCCTACGTGGTGCGCAAGCTCGGCCTGCCCTTCCGCGACGTGGACTGGACGGTCTGGGGCGACCTGCTGGACCGGGTGCACCAGCCGCGCGAGCACGTCACCGTCGCGCTGGTCGGCAAGTACGTCGATCTGCCGGACGCGTATCTGTCGGTCACCGAGGCGCTGCGCGCGGGCGGCTTCGCGCACCGGGCCAAAGTGAACATTCGCTGGGTCCCCTCGGATAACTGCGAGACCGAGGCCGGCGCGGCCAAGGCGCTGCAGGATGTCGACGCGGTGCTGATCCCGGGCGGATTCGGCATCCGCGGCATCGAGGGCAAGGTCGGCGCTATCCGCTACGCCCGCAACCGCGGCATCCCGCTGCTGGGGCTGTGCCTGGGCCTGCAGTGTGTGGTGATCGAGGCGGCCCGTTCGGTCGGGCTGGAGGGTGCGAGCTCGGCCGAGTTCGATCCGGACACGCCGCATCCGGTCATCTCGACCATGGCCGACCAGGAGCAGATCGTGGCGGGCGAGGCCGACCTCGGCGGCACCATGCGGCTGGGCGCCTACCCGGCCACCCTGCTCGACGGTTCGGTGGTGGCCAAGGCCTACGGCGCCACCCACGTCTCCGAGCGGCACCGGCACCGGTACGAGGTCAACAACTCCTACCGTGACAAGATCGCCGAGAGCGGTCTGGTGTTCGCGGGTACCTCGCCGGACGGGCACCTGGTGGAGTTCGTCGAGCTGCCCGAGCAGACGCATCCGTTCTTCGTCGCCACCCAGGCGCACCCGGAGCTCAAGAGCCGCCCGACCCGGCCGCATCCGCTGTTTTCCGCTTTGGTCGGCGCCGCGTTGAATTACAAAGCGGCCGAACAGCTTCCGGTCGAGATCGTGGCCGACGATGAGCACGTCTGAGCCGCGGCCGGGTCGCCACGACTTCGAGGCCGTCGCGAGTCGCACGGTCTACGACGGGGCCATCCTCGCGCTGCGCCTGGACCAGGTGGCGATGCCGGGCGGCCGAGTCGTCGAACGGGAAGTCATCGAGCACCACGGCGCGGTGGCGGTGCTGGCGCTCGATGACGCGGGCCGGATCGTCCTGATCCGCCAATACCGGCATCCGCTGCGGCGCAGGCTGCTCGAGCTGCCCGCGGGCTTGCTGGACAAGGCAGGCGAGGACCCGCTCGACGCGGCGCGCCGCGAGCTCGCCGAGGAGACCGGGCTGGCCGCGCGGGACTGGCGGGTTCTGGTGGACGTGGCGTTGTCACCGGGGTTCTCGGATGAAGTGCTGCGGGTGTACCTGGCCCGCGACCTGTACTCCACCGAGCGTCCGGAGCCCGAAGACGAGGAAGCCGACCTCGAAATCATGCGCATGCCGCTGGACGAAGCGGTGGCGGCAGTCTTCGCGGGCGACATCGACAACGCCACCGCGGTCGCGGGCCTGCTGGCATGGTCCGCGGCACAGGCAGGCAACGTCGAACTTCGCCGGGCCGACGCCCCCTGGCCGGGCCGCTCGACCCGTTTCCTCGACCGCAAGTCCTGATCCAAGTGCGCCGAGCGCACGTCACGGGTCATTCTGGACAACTCCCAGGGCCAGACGGCTGCGTACAATAAACCGCTAGGTCTGTTCAATCGGCAGGGAGGCGACATGGCGGTGACCGCACAGCAGATGCTGATGGCTCAACCTGTGGAACTGGACGGCGAACTGCCCGATCTGGTGGCGCGGGCGGTGGAGGCGCTCGGCGCGTGCACCGTGGCGTGCACCAGCTGTGCGGGAAGCTGCCTGGCCGAGAAGGACCCGGGGTCGTTGGCGGACTGCGTGGTCGCATGTACCGACTGTGCGGACCTGTGTGCCACCACCGCACGCATGCTGCTGCGCCCCTTGGCGAACACTCGACGCAGCACCGGGGTCACCGTGCTCGCGGCATGTATCGGGGCGTGCGAGACCGCCGCGGCCGAGTGCGCGCGGCACGAGCTCATGCACCGCCACTGCCGGTTGTGCGCCGAGGCGTGCCGAGAATGCCTCCAGGTGTGCCGCGAACTGCTCGCGGCTCTCTAGGGGCCGCGCCCAAACATTCCAGAATGACCCGTGGGGTGCGTTGAACGCACTTCACGGGTCATTCCGGAATTCGAAACTAGGATCCAAGACATGTTGGCGCGGCAACTCGGTGCGTATCTCGATCACTTGGTTGTGGAACGCGGCGCCGCACGCAACACGATCGGCTCGTATCGGCGCGACCTGGACCGGTACCGGGTGTTCCTGGAGGGCCGGGGGATCACGGCCCTGAGCCAGGCGGGGGAGCGGGACGTGGGGGAGTTCCTGGCCGCGCTGCGCCGTGGCGACCCCGCCGCGAATCGGCCGCCGTTGGCC
>JABFVX010000053.1 GCA_013362555.1 Mycobacteriaceae bacterium | reverse complement strand
GGTTGTTTTTCGGCGAAGATGGGGTAGCCGGACAACTGTCAGGAGGACCGCCGTGGCCATCGAGGCTCCGCCCGTTCCGGCCGCCCCCCTCGCGTCCGCGACGTGGGGCGCCGGACACCCGCCGCCCGTGCCGCCCGCCGCACCCGGCGACGGTGACCACGACGACGACCACGGTGACCATAACGAGGACAGCGTTCTCGAGCAGTTGCTGCTGCTATTGCTGCTGTCGCAGCTGGCAGGCACGCCGCAGCAGATGCTCCTGCCCTTGTTGGCCGGATTGCAGCAGCCGGGGCGAGCCGGGGCGGCGGCGCCCGCGGTGCAGCCGTTGCCGGTGAGCGCTTCCCAGCCGGCGAGCTCGCAGACCGCGCCGAGCTCGAATCCGAGGCTGGACTCGCTGCGGGGCGCAGGCCCTCGGCGGGCCCGCGGACGCGTCGTTCAACGGGCCGGGCGGCGGTGGCGGCGGCGGGGGCTATCTCGACTCGTTCCGTGATGCCGCGGGCGGACTGCGACAATCCCAGACCGCGGTGGCACATTCGCGCGATCGGCTGTCGGCGATCATCGACCGCTACGACGCGGAGAAGAAAGTCGAGCGCAATAAGTTCGACTCGGTGCTCGCACGGACCGAGGAGCTGCTCAAGACCGCCGACTCCTACCCGGACGACGCGCAGCGCACCGCTTTCGTCGCGCAGGTCCACCACTGGGCGCTGACCGAGATCGAGGCCATCCTCGCGCGCGAGCTTGCGGGCGCGGAGCGGACCAAGGTCGACATCGAGGGCGAAACAGCCTCGCTCACCAAGCAATTCATGTCCGAGAGCCCGGGCGGAAGGCAGGCGGCGGCGCCCGAGATGTACAGGTACCTCGTTGCGAAGGGGTTCACCCCGGCACAGGCGGCGGGAATTCTGGGCAACATCCATGTCGAATCCGGGTTCAACGCCCGCGCCTACAACCGCAGGGAAGGCGCTTTCGGTCTGTGCCAGTGGCGCGGCGCCCGGCTCGCCAACCTCCAGAACTTCGCCCGCGCCCAGGGCAAGTCGGTCGCCGACTGGCGCGTGCAACTGGATTTCGTGTCCCACGAACTCAACGGCAGCCACGCGGGCGCAGGCGCCCGGCTCGCGGCGGCCGGCACGCCCGCGCAGGCCGCCGCGGTTTTCGACCAGTATTACGAGCGCAGTTCCGGCCATGCTCGCGGCAGGCGGATCGCGGCCGCCAACGCCATCGCCGGGTACTGACGGCGCCGCATGTCCCGCCCGCCCGGCGACTCCGGGATCCGGACCGAACCCGCCGGGACGGCCGAGCCGAATCCGACGCAGGCGACTGTCGCTGTCGACTCCCCGCCTGAACTGCCTGTGCGCTCGGAGCCGAGCGCGCCCGCGCTGCAGCGACGGTTGCCCGGGCCCGGCATATTGAGCCCTGGACGGGCGATGCGAGCTCGGTCCGCGGCGACTGGGCCGGGGGCGCCGACCACCCCGATCGGGCCGGATCCGGTGGCGGGCGGCATGGGTGACGCGGTGGCTTTGGCCTACGCGGGTGCGGCCGAGCGCGCTTTGGCGGCGATGGCGGACCACTTCGGTGCGCCCGCGACGTGGCAGGCCGGGATGCCCCCGTCGCAGCTCGCCGTCGCACCGACCGGACCGGTTGCGTGGACCGGTTCGTTCGGCGCGGGTTATCGCGACAGCGCAGGCGGTGCGTCGCACCGGGCATCGGCGCTGCACGGAATCGAGCAGAAGCTGCGAAAGCTGTTGGGCGACAGCGCTGAGTCTGCTCAGCTGGGCCGAGCCCGCGTCGAAGGCGTGATCGCCGAAGTTAAGGCGAGGCTCGCCGCGCTCGGGCCGGTCTCGGGTGCGTCGGGCCGCGACCTTGCCTTGGCCGCTGTCGCCGAGGCGCTCCGCCGCGGCGGACTCATCGTGCGCGAACATGCCACCGGCGCAACAGAATCCACTGCGGCCGTCGCGGAGCTGGTCACGGGCTACGTGGCGGATGCCGCGGAGGTGCCCGTCGCACGCAGCGGCGGCCCGGCCGGCGCCGTCGGCGGGTGGATCGACCAAGCCCTCGGTGTTCTGGCCGAGGCGGGGCACGACACCAGCCGGATCGATCCCGCGGCGGTAGCGGCCATTATCGAACACGAATCGTCCGGGGACCCGTACGCCATCAACCTCTGGGACAGCAACGCCGCCAACGGCATTCCGTCGAAAGGGCTCATGCAGACGATCGACCCCACCTTCCGCGCCCACGCCCTGCCCGGCCACGGCGACATCTGGAACCCGGTCGACAACATCATCGCGGGCGTTCGCTACGCCGAGTCCCGCTACGGCAGCGTCGACAACGTCCCCGGTGTCCGCCGGCTCGATTCAGGCGGCGGCTACGTAGGATACTGACTTCCAGAATGACCCGTGACGTCCGCCCAGCGCACGTCACGGGTCATTCTGGAAGAAACTGGTGCGATCCCACCGCACCGGACGGGATGGCCGGAGCGGGTGGCGGGCGGTATCGTGGGGCGTTGTGTCGCTGCACCTTTCGATTCAGTTGATGCGGCTGATGCGGCGGGTGTCGGCGACCGGAGAGCGGAGCGAGGCCCACTTTCGGCAGCTGCTCGAGGATCTGGGCGCCCGGGCGCAGCGGAGCGTGGCGAATTTCAACAGTGCGGACAACCCGCGGAAGGTGTCGCTGGAGCGGATCGAGATGGCACGGATGCTGCGCGCCGATGCCGCCGCGGACTATCCGGCCGCCCGGCGCTACAACCGCGTGAACGGAACCGTCTATGCCAGTGGACTGTCCGGCAAGTACGTCGTCACGCCCATCGCGCCGCGCGGGGGTCAGGTCAGCGCGCTGCACCACCGCGCGCCCGCCCAGCAGGACGCGCACGCCATGTTGGCCGAGGTCGTCGGGATGCCGACGATGGCGCCGCTGGGGGTGATGGCCAAAGCCGAAGACATCCAGTGGGATCGGCTGCCCGCCGCCATTCGTGAGCGCTTGCTTGCGGACCCGGATGCCTCGTTCCGTGTCAGTCAGTACTTTCCGCGCAGGCAGGTGCCGTGGGATACGGTGTCGACGGCTTTTTCGCCTGTCGAGCGGGCCCGACTCGGCCTGTTCCTGAGCACCGTGCCGCCCGGATGGCGACACGACCTTTATCGGCTCGTCGATCCGCCCGCAGGCCGTCCCGGGCAGGCGCAGCTGGAACTTCGCGGTATCGCCGATTCCCCGACGCCGCACGCCGACGCCCTCGTGGCCGGGCTGCGCGGCACCCGCTTCACCGAAGACCCGGACCTGGCGCCGATCATGGACGCCTACCGGCACGCGGACCCCGCGGTCGTCAAAGACGTCCTCCAGCGTGAAGGCCTGTTGGAGACCGACATTCGCCACATCATGCGCCGCCTGGAGGACAACCAGTACTTCGGTGGCATCACCTGACGGGCTGACCAACCTCCAGAACGACCCATGAGTTGCGTACAGCGCACTTCGCGGGTCGTTCTGGAGGGTTGAGCGCCTGCTCAGTACTCCAGGCGGAGTGGCAGGCCCATCTCCTGGCGCAGCGCGTTCTCGGAGCGCAGCGGCACGACGCCGCCTGCGGGCGGCCCGACGGCGTTGCGCTCGCCGTTCGTCCAGCCGTCGGTCACGCCCAGGTCGGCTCGGCCGTGCAGGAGGTCGACCGCGTGGCGCAGCTCGTGGTACAGGACCACGATCGGCGGTATCCGATCCCACGGCTTCCGGGCGTAGTAGCTGTTGCCGGACGACATCGATTGCGTCGTGGGATTGATGTGCATCGTCGCCGAGGCTCCGGGGCCGGGCGTTCCGTCGGCGCGCAGCGCACCGTCGCTCGCGCCCAGCGAGGACCCGAATGACAAGTCGTCCGGCCCGATGCGGTTGGTGTTCGTCCAGCTGTCCTGGGAGTCCAGGATGGTCAGGTGGTGCGGCGAGTCCGCGAATGCCGCGAGCATGCGGCGGCCTTCCGGCGAGGAGGCGAGCGTATGGAAGTCGGCCCGAATCCGGTCGGAGAACTCGTCGTCGGCGAGCCGGATGTTGGTCGGGATCGCCGCGATGTCGACCCGCTCGACTCGGGCGTCGCCGACCACGGAGTCGTCGGTCTGCGCGTACACCACGCCCTCGTCTTCGGCGACCGAGTCGACGCCCGCGCCGGTGTAGACGATGTCCTCGCGGCCCTGCCCGGCGATCGTGTCGTCGCCTTCGCCGCCCGACAGCACGTCGCGGTCGTCGCCGCCGTACAATTCGTCGTTGCCGCGGTCGCCGGAGAGGTAGTCCTCTCCGGGACCGCCGAACAGTCGGTCGTCGCCGTCGTCGCCGTTGATGACGTCGTTACCCGCACCGCCGTAGACGACATCGTTGCCCGCGCCGGTGTGGATATTGTCGTCGCCGGATCCGCCGAACACGAGATCGTCGCCCGCTCCCGTCTGGATCGAGAGCGCATACGGAACCTCGCCGCGTACCCGCACCGTGTCGTTGCCGCCGTTGGTGCGCACCGTCATCGACTGGGTGAACAGCAGGTGCAATGGATTTATCCGCGACACCACCTGACCGTTCACCCGCACCAGCACGAAACCCAGCGGCCCTCCCTCGATCGTCACGTCGTCGTCGCCATCCCCGGTTTCGACGAGGATCGGGTGCCCGGCAACCGCCGACTGTACCCGACCGGCTGCACCGTCCTCCGCGACCCCCAACTCGGCGGCGGCGCGAACCAGCAGGCCCGCGTCCCCGCGATGAGCGTCCGCGAACGGAACCCGTTGGGCCGCAAGGCGTACTCGCGCCAAGGCCGCCTCGAGGTCCTGCATACGCACAGCGTATCCAGGATCCCCGCCCACCACGTATGCATCGGTCAGTTCGGTTGTCCAGAATGACCCATGACGTGCGTTCAACGCACGTCATGGGTCATTCTGGGAACTTGGTCGGGGAGCTGGGACGTGGGATCTGAGTTGTCAGTCATGTTGCGAGTCAGCTGTGTTCGATATGGTTCCCAACATTGGGAACGGCACACAATGGGATTTGCGGTGCCCGCGAGGGCATCTCGATCGCGCGGGCGTTGAGAAGGCAGGTGTCGCATGCCTGAGGGCGAGGGCTCTACCGACACCGCGGCGTCGTGGCTCGGAGATATCGGTGCGTCCGTACTGGTTGGTGGTGCCGGCGCCGCCGCAGGCTTGTTCCTAGGCCCTGTCGGAGGCGCTGTGGTCGGTGGCTTGGTCGGCGGCGCTGTCGCCGCCGGGCTCGAGTGGTACCGGACCGGTGACTGGAACCGAGTGTGGAAGGCAGGGATCGGCGGGCTCGTCGGCGGCGCCATCGGGGGTGTCCTCCCGCTGGGGGGCCGGTGGAGCAAGGAACTGATCAGGCTCGCGCGAACGCCACGGGTGCCAGGACAGGCGGTGGCGCCGATCGATTGGCTGTCGGCACGAACGGTAGGACTGTCCAATCCGGAGGCGTGGGTCGCGGGGATCGGGGCGGCGGCGGGTTTCGGCCTCAATCAGTTCATTGGCGACCGTCGGCCGACCGGGCCGAGTTCGCTTCCGACTATCGTCATCGGCGATGTGTCGAAGGGAGTCGGCCACCTGAAGCCGGGCGAGCCGGATTTCATGGACCCGGGCATCACGAGCACGCCGGTGTTCCCCACCGGAGGGCGGCCGAAGATGGCGTATCTGACGATGCCGGCGATGCGGGGGACTGTTCCGTTCCCCTATCCGAAGAAGAACTACTACCACCTGGATCTCGAGAAGAACATCGCGGTGGACCTTCCGAACTTCCTCTGCGAGTACTGGCGCGGGCTCGGTGAGAACTCCGACCAGCCGCCGCCGGAGGAGAAGCCGCTGCCGCCCGCGGTGTTCGACTCGTCGAGGAGCCTGGGCCTCGCGGCCAAAGAGTGGGACAACAGGCGGGCCGCGCTGGAGAGCACGCTGCAACGCCTGGACACCGCCGACCGCGAGTTTCGGAGCAAGGTCCCCGAAGTTTCGAAATATCACGAGCGCGCGCGGATTTCGATCAACAAGATCATCAACCACGCATCGATGAAGGGGCGCGTCCCGGCTCAGGGCGGCATGACCCAGAACGACTACATCCTGACGTACCTGAACGAGGCCTACAACCAGGGCATCGCGAGCTTCGAGGAGACGAAGCGGAACAATCAGGACCTGGGCCGAGATCTCAAACCCCCGCCCGCCGTGCTCCCGCCGCCCGCCGGTGGGAACCAGGTGCCGGACTGGCTCAAGCAGTTGCTCGAGGAGCACAAGCGCGACCAGACGGTGATCAACAATCCGAACGTGCCGAATCGGGACCAAGCCGTGCAGGAGCAGAACCGGGAGGCGACGCGGCTGCGGCAGGAGTTGGATGCCGAGAAGCAGCGGCTGGCGCAGGCGGCCGCTGCCAAGGAGCGCGAGCTCGAGCGGGCGGCGCGGGCTCTCGAGCAGCAGGGACAGGCGCAGCAGCACAAGCTCGACCAGCAGGGGGCGGCGCTGCAACGGCAGCAGGACCAGGCGGCGCAGGGGGCGCAGGGGGCGCAGCCTGCGGTTCGGCCGCAGGCGGCGGGCTACCCGGCCGGCGGCCTGGGAAACGGGCTGGGCGGCGGCTTCGGCGGGTTCGACCCGATGCAGATGATGATGATGCAGATGATGATGCGCGAGATGTCGGGCCGCGACCATCAGGACAACCCGAGACTTGCGTCGCTGCAACGCGACAACGACCGCTTGCGGGATCAACTGCGCCAGCGCCAGCAGCCGCAGCCGCCGCCCGGCCCCGTGGCGCCCATG
>JABFVX010000032.1 GCA_013362555.1 Mycobacteriaceae bacterium | reverse complement strand
CTCGTGGTGAACTACGGCTTGGCGGCTGTGTTCTGGCTGGTGGTCACCGGCCTGGTGGCCCGACTGCTGGCGTGACTAGCGCGGCTTGGCGAACAGCACCAGCTCGCCGGAGCGCGATGCCACCGCCACCTCGCCGTGGGGGCCGACTGCGGCCCCCACGGCGGGTCCGGCGCCCCGGACCTCGTCCGGGTAGGGGCTCTGCGCGATCGGGGTGCCGTCCTCGATATTGAACGTCAGCAGCGCCGGTGCGCCGTCAGTGCCCTTGACCACGGTGTACCCGGTTGAGCCCGCGGCTTGCACCGGAACCCCTGTTTGCACGAGATCATTGCGTTCCCACGCCTTTTCCGCCCGGTCCTCGCGATCGCGCAGCGCGACCAGCTTGCCGTCGAGGCTGCCGGGGATGACCGTTCCGTCGCCCGACACCGACATTCCGCCGAACGGCGTGAATCCGAGCCGGTGCGTCCAACGGGTCTTGCCGCTCTCGGTGTCCACCGCGAGCAGCTCGCCGGAGTTGTCGCCGACGTAGACGGTCATGCCGTCCGCCGACAGCGCGGGACTGGTGGTGGAGCCGCCCGAGAGCACCGGCGCGGTCCACAGTTTCTCGATCTGCCCGTTTTCGTACCGCAGCGCCACCAGCGACGCCGCGCTCGCGTTCGGGAGCCACGCCGTGAGGTAGAACCGCCCGGACGCCGTCTCCAGCGCGGGGGCGCCCGCCACTGTGCAGCCGGACTTCCCGGTGAAACAGTCGTCGAGGCCCTTGTCCGCGGACGGCCAGGACATGTTGGCCTGGGCCAGGTGATCGGGCTCGCCTTGGAGGCGGTACGGCCCAGCCGCGACCTTCCCGGTCTGCCGGTCGAACACGTCCACCTCGCCGAGGTGGGTTACCACCAGGACATTGCCGTCGGCCGTGAACTGTGCTGACTGCGGGGTGCCGAGCAGCGGCATGACCCAGCGTTCCTGGCCCATCTTGTTGTATGAGCGCAGTGTGCCGTCTCCGACGCCGACGTAGACATTGTCGTCGCCGTCCACCAGCGGAGTAGCGAGAACCGGGTCCGGCACCGGCTTGGTGAAGGGCACGTTGTTGCACATCCGCTTGCGGCCGCTGCCGGTCAGGAACGACATGATGTTGCAGCCGACCGCGGAGCGCGTGGTGGTGACGAACAGCTGGCCGTCCTCGGAGATCGACGGCCCGGACGACACCGTGCCGCCCAGCGGGCGCCACCAGGCGGGCGACAGCGCCCGGGTGCCGGTCACCGCGCTGGCGGCGGTATTGCGGGAGTTCCCGTGGGCGCCCGGCCACCCCAGGCTCGGCGTCTCGGATTCGGTGTCGGCGCCGCCGCATGCCGCGAGCAGCAGGCAAGCGCCGACAACCGCGGCCGCTCCCGCTCGTCTGGTCACCTTCACCCGCACGCCTCCCACAGACCGGCCTCCCTCTGCTTGTCGCGGCCAGCCTAGTACGACCGGGACAGACGCACGCCTTCTCGTCAGACGCACCGGAAATAGCCGCCCATTCTCGGTGCGTCTGGCGAAAAAGGGGTGCGTCTGGTCCACGCTAGGCTGTCGTGTCATGACGAGCATGTGGGGCGCACCGATGCGGGCGCGGTGGAGTGGTTCTCGCCGTAGTGATCCGGACCAGGCGAAGTTCCTCACTGTGGCCTCGTTGCGGTGGGTTCTCGCCAACCGCGCTTACACCCCGTGGTACCTGGTGCGCTATTGGCGGCTGCTCAAGTTCCGGCTGGCTAATCCGCACATCGTCTTGCGCGGCATGGTGTTCCTCGGCAAACGCGTCGAGATCCACTGCACGCCGGAGCTGGCGCGGATGGAGATCGGCCGGTGGGTGCACATCGGCGACGGCAATGCCATCCGCTGCCACGAGGGTTCGCTGCGCATCGGCGACAAGGTCGTCTTCGGCAAGGACAATGTCGTCAACACCTACCTCGACATCGAGCTGGGGGAGTCGGCGCTGGTCGCGGACTGGTGCTACATCTGCGACTTCGACCACCGAATGGACGACATCACACTGCCCATCAAGGACCAGGGCATCGTGAAGTCCCCGGTTCGGATCGGGCCCGACACCTGGATCGCCGCGAAGGTCACCGTGCTGCGCGACACCCGCATCGGCCGCGGCTGTGTGCTCGGCGCGCACGCTGTGGTCAAGGGCGAGTTCCCGGACTACAGCATCGCGGTGGGCGCGCCCGCCAAGGTGGTCAAGAACCGCAAGGCCGCGTGGGACGCCGCCGCGGAAGCGCGGGCCGCCCACGCCGCCGCCCTCGCCGACATCGAACGCAAGAAGAACGGCGGCCTGCCCGCCCACACCGTCTCGTAAGGCATTTACTTCCAGATTGACCCGTGGCGTGCGCTCTGCGCACGCCACGGGTCATTCTGGAAGGTCCTGGAAAGGACCGTCTCAGCTCTGGGCGGTGAGGACCTTCTTCGAGCCGTGCTTGTCCATGAAGTCGCGGCGTTTGGCGGCGAAGTCGCGGCGGTCGTCGAAGATGTCGGTGGCCATCTCGCCCAACTCGGCGAGTTCGTAGGCGTCCAGCGGCTTTTCGGCGAACGCCGCGGCCAAGCGAGCACGCTTGGCGTCGAGCAGCGCGGTCCAGCGCCGGTCGTCGCTGTACTCGGCAGTGAGGTCGTCGAGCCAGGCGTCGAAGTTCTCGCGCGGGCCGAGGCGGTCGACCAGGCCGATGTCACGGGCTTCGGCCGCGCCGATCGGCAGGCAGTCGGCAGTGAGCCTGCGTGCGGTGGCCGCGCCGACCCGGCGCGGCAGCGTGAAGGTGTGCAGCTCGGATCCGTACAGGCCCATGGTGGCGTAGTGCGGATTGAGCACGACGCCGCTGCGTGCTGCCACGACGTCGGCTCCCAGTGGCAGCATGACACCGCCCGCGCCGGCGTTGCCGGTGAACGCGGCCACCGTGAGCTGGGTGTCGCACAGCAGCAGTTCTCGGCACACCTCGTTGATCGCCTTGATGTTGGCCCAGGCTTCGGCGGCCGGGTTGTCGGCAAGCTCGATCGCGCCGAGGTGGATGCCGTTGCTGAAATACGGTCCCGCGACCGACCCGCGCAGCACCAGCACCCGGGTGTCCTGCTGTGCCGCGTGCCGCAGCATGTCGGCCAGCCGCCTGCACTGCGCAGTGCTCATGGCGCCGTTGTAGAAGTCGAAGGTCACCGTTGCGACGTGCCCGCTGCGCTCATAGGAGATCTCGCGGTAGGCGCCGTCCGGGACGGCCGGGATCGCCGACACGTCGATTCCCGTCGCGGCCAGCACCTCGACCGCGGGGCCCTTACAGGCGGGCCCGTCGCCGGCTTTGGCGCGCAGGTACCCGATCCAGATGCTGCCTGTCCCGCAAGCGATCCGGACCGCGTGGTGGTGGCGCGCGACGATCGTCCCCGGCGCGGCCGCCACCGCGGAGTCCGGGTGCGCGTCGTACAGGTACAGCCTGCGGCCCGCCAGGTCGGCGAGCACTCCCGGGAACCCGTCGGCCGCCCGGATCCGCCGGACGATGGCGTGTGCGTCGGCGTCCCAGGAGAATCCGCGATCCTGTTGGCCCATGGTGGGCCGCAGCCGGGCGTGCGCGACCGGCCGGGGCGCCAGCTCCGGGGGCAGCGGGGCGAACACCTGGCTGGCCGCCTTGGCGGCGACCTCGAGCACGCAGTCGACCGCGGCGTCGGCCACCGGTCCGTTGTAGACCGCGCTCTTGCGCAGCCGCTGCGGCATCGGGAACGTGCGCGAGGCCCAGATCGGGCCCGCGTCCATGTCTTCCACGGCGGCCAGCGCCGTCACGCCCCACACCGGCTCGTCGTCGGTGATCGCCCAGTCCAGCGAGCTCGGCCCGCGATCGCCCACGGGGCCGGGGTGGACGATGACGGTCGGCCAGCGCCGGTATATCTCGGCGGGGATCTTCGCCTTCAGGAACGGACAGATGATCACATCGAAATCACGCGGGGCGACCGCGTGGGCCATGTCGGCCCCGTCGGCGACTACGGCAGTCCGCACGCTGTGTCCAGCGGCTTGCAGTGCAAGCGCGGCGCGCTGACTCAGTCCGTTGAACGCGCTCACCATCAACAGCACACGGCGCATGTGTGTCCCTCATCCCAGCTCATACAACCTGGTCGGCAACGTTACCTTGCCGATATCTTGGACGTTTGCCCGGTTTTATCCGGTGGTGGGAACACATGCGCGATGCTCGCATGTTGCTGTCATTACGTCCCAGTAGCAGGCGGAAGTGGGAACTCGGCGCGGTCGAGTTGCACTGCGGTAGCCCCGGTTTCGAGATGGGCGTCGGGTTCGAAACATTCTTTGCGGTCTGCGTCGTGAATCACCGTGATGTGCTGTCGCACTGATCGTCGGCTCGCGTACCGGAGTCAGGCGGGCGCCCGGATGCCGTCGAAGATCAGGCGCTGGATGGCGGTGCTGAGGTCCGCGTGGTCGGGGGGAAGCTCGCCGTGCGGCAGGCCGAAGGCCTGGGCGCGGAGGCTGAAGATGATGCTGGACAGGATCAGGCCGTTGATGGCATGGGCGGTGTGTGCGGCGTCGAGGTCCGAGCGCAGGTAGCCGCGCTCCACGCCGTGCTCCAGGTACGCCAGGGTGAGGACGTTGGCGGTGTCGAGCACGCCGAACATGCGCAAATTCAGCTCGGTGTCGATGCCGGTGGCCCCGGTCAGCAGGAACTGCGGGACGCGCGGATCGGCGGCGAGGATGTCGGTCAGCGCCTCGCCGATCCGTGCGGTCTGGGCGCGGTACTCCTCCAGGGTGTTTGCGGCGTCCGGGGCGTTCTCGGTGCTCAGGGCCGCGACGATGCGGCCGAGCATTTCATCCATGACGTGGTCGACGATGTCGCGCTTGTTCTGGAAGTACCGGTAGAAGGTGCCGTGGCCGATGCCGAGCCGGGCGGCGATGTCCGCGATGCCGGTGCCGTGGTAGCCCTTCTCGGCGAAGCAGTCGAACGCGGCGTCGATGATCTCGCGCCGCGTCTCCTCGCGCTTGCGTTCGGCACGGGTCTGAGGTTTTGCCACTGGCTGGGTCACGCCTCGGATGATACCGTCGTCACAAACGGAATGACGTGTCATTCTGTAACGGATACTAGGAGTAGCCCTGATGGAACCGCAGTACGACGCCGTTGTCGTGGGGGCCGGGTTCGGCGGAATGGGCGCCGCGATCCAGCTCAAGCGGCTCGGTTTGGACAACTTGCTCATCCTGGACCGCGAGGACGGGCTCGGCGGCACCTGGCATGTGAACCGGTATCCCGGCTTGGCCGTCGACATCGCCTCTGTGACCTACTCCTACTCCTTCGAGCCCAATCCGTACTGGTCGCGGCTGTTCGCACCGGGCGAGGAGCTGAAGAAATACGCCGAGCACGTCGCCGACAAGTACGACCTGCGCAGGCACATGCGGTTCGGCGCCGTAGTGCAGGGCGCCCGCTGGGACGAGGGCAACCAGTGGTGGGAGGTCGCCGTGGCGGGGCTGGCGGAGCCGGTCACCGGCCGCTATCTGCTCACCGCCACCGGATTCCTGTCGCAGCCGAAGATGCCCGACATCGAAGGCATCGACACGTTCGCGGGCACCGTGATCCACACGACCGACTGGGACGCGTCCTACAACCCGGCCGGACGCCGCATCGGCGTCATCGGCACCGGTGCGACCGCAGTGCAGCTGATCCCGGAAATGGCCCGCACCGCAGCGGAACTCACGGTGTATCAGCGGACCCCGATCTGGGTGGTGCCGAAGGTCGACTTCCGGATCCCCAAGTCGGTGCAGGCCCTCTTCGCGGGCCTCCCGGTGACCCAGCGGGCCGCCCGCTACGTCAACACCACGCTGCTCGAGGTGCTCATGGTCGGCGGCGTCCTGCACTACCGCCAGCTGCGGGCCTTCAACCTGGGCGCCACCGCGCTGGCTAAGGCTCATCTGCGGATGCAGGTGCGCAACAAGGAGACCCGCCGGAAACTCACCCCGGGATACAGCTTCGGGTGCAAGCGCCCGACATTCTCCAACACGTTCTTCAAGGCGTTCAACGAGCCGAACGTGCACCTGGAGACCACGTCGATCGCGCGCGTCGAAGCCGACGGCATCGTCACCGCCGACGGCAACAAGACCCCGATCGACACGCTGCTGCTGGCTACCGGCTTCGATCTCTGGCAGGCCAACTTCCCGGCGATCGAAATCATCGGTCGCGGGGGCCGCAACCTCGGCCAGTGGTGGCGCGACAACGTCTTCCAGGCCTACGAGGGCGTCGCGGTTCCGAAGTTCCCGAACTTCATCTCGCTCAACAGTCCGTACTCCTACAGCGGCCTGTCGTACTTCCTGACCATCGAGTCGCAGATGAAGCACATGCACAGGCTGTTCGGCGAGATGCGCCGCCGCGGCGCGACCACCTTCGAGGTCACCGCGGAGGCGAACGCCCAGTTCCTGGAGCGGATGTCGAACCGCTTGGGCGACACGGTGTTCCACGCGGGAAGCTGCTCGACCGCCCGCAGCTACTACTTCGACCCGCACGGCCGGGCGACCCTGCTGCGGCCCACCTCGACAGTCGACGCGTTCCGCGACGCGGAGAACTTCCCCGTCACCGACTACAGCTACGCCTGACCGCGAAGGACGTGATCCCATGGCGCTGAGGCCCAAGTACCCCGCTGTCGACCTGGCAGGCGCGGCAGTGCTGATCACCGGCGGCGGGCGCGGAATCGGCCGCGCCACCGCGGAAGTGTTCGCCGCGCAGGGCGCGCGGGCGGTCGTGGCCGACATCGACCTGTCGGCGGCGGAAACCGCCTCCGCCGAGATCGGCC
>JABFVX010000024.1 GCA_013362555.1 Mycobacteriaceae bacterium | reverse complement strand
CAGCACAGCCGCGGGCGCCAGCAGGCGCAGCATCAACACGACAAACCTCCCTGGGCGACGGCACACCGGCCCCAGGATGCGCCCCTGTCGAGGCCGGGCCGCGCCGACACGCCGCCGGCGACTCCCGATTGCGGTCGGGAGGTCTCGGATGCAGTCAGCCGGTCGACGTGTCGCTCGGGAGACCGCACACATTCCGCACAGAATGTGCGCTTGCGCCGGTTTTCCTCGCGTAGTGTGCGCTCTGCCAACCAGCGCAGTGCACGGGCCGCTAGTCCAGGGGGACGCGGCGGCGGATGCCGTCGCGGGCGTCGGCGGCTTCGACTTCCTCGCGGGTGACGCCGAGGATGAACAGCACCGCGTCGAGGTAGGGGTGGGAGAGCGCGGCGTCGGCGACCTCGCGCAGCGCGGGCTTGGCGTTGAAGGCGAGGCCGAGGCCCGCGGCATTGAGCATGTCGATGTCGTTGGCTCCGTCTCCGACGGCGACGGTCTGCTCCATCGGCACCCCGGCCTCCGCGGCGAAGCGCCGTAGCGCCGCGGCCTTGCCCGCCCGGTCCACGATGTCGCCGGTGACGCCGCCGGTGAGCTTGCCGTCGACCACCTCCAGGGTGTTCGCGAGCACGAAGTCGAGTTCGAGGTCGTGGGCGAGCGGTTCGATCACCTGCCGGAAGCCGCCGGAGACCACTCCGCAGTGGTAGCCGAGCCTGCGCAGAGTGCGGATGGTGGTGCGGGCGCCCGGGGTCAGCTCGATGGCGTCGGCGACCTTGTCGATCACGGACACGTCCAGTCCTGCCAGCGTCTCGACCCGGCGGCGCAGCGACTCGGCGAAGTCCAGCTCGCCGCGCATCGCGGCCTCGGTGACCGCGCGGACCTCGTCCTCCACCCCGGCGTGTGCGGCGAGCATCTCGATCACCTCGCCCTGAATGAGGGTCGAGTCGACGTCGAACACGATCAGCCGCTTGGCCCGCCGGGCGAGGCCCGCCCGCTCGACCGCCACATCCACCTGCTCGCGCGCCGCCACTTCGGCCAGCGCAGTGCGCAGCCGGGTGTCGGTCTCGCCGCCGGTCGCGGTGACCAACAGTTCCAGCCCGGTGATCGGGTAGTCGGCGACGCCGCGAATGGAATCGATGTTGGCGCGCTGAGCTGCCAGCTCGGCCGAGATCGCACTGAATGCCTGAGCGGTGACCGGACTGCCCAGAATCACCACGGCGTGCGTCGGCACCGGGCGGTGCACCCCGTTGGCGCCGATCGTCATGTCGACCTGCATGTCCACCCCGTGCATGGCCTCCACCAGCGCGGCGGTCAGCGTAGCCGGATTGCGCACCTGCGCGATGAGCACGCCGAGGATGAGCCGGCCCCGGATGACCACCTGTTCCACGTCGAGCAGGCTCACACTGTGCTGCGACAGCACCGCGAACAGCAGCGACGTCACCCCGGGCTTGTCCCGTCCGGTCACCGTGACCAGAACGGTGGTTTTAGGCCCCTCGGGCGGCAAATCGGTTTCGCTCACGCACAGATTCTGTCGCAGCAATCTCGCGTCCCCAACTCGGGGGCACCAACCCTCGGCGAACACCTCCCCAACACCCCCATGTCCAGAATGACCCGTGATGTGCGCCTAACGCACGTCACGGGTCATTCTGGAGAGGATCAGTGGCCTGCGTCGGCCAGGTCCGTATTGTGTTTGCCGGAGCCCCAGCCGACGTGGGCTTCGGCGCGCATGCGGTCCACCATGTGCGGGTAGTGCAGCTCGAAGGCGGGGCGCTCCGAGCGGACGCGGGGCAGTTCGTAGAAGTTGTGCCGCGGCGGCGGGCAGCTCGTCGCCCACTCCAGCGAGTTGCCGTAGCCCCACGGGTCGTCCACCGTCACCACTTCGCCGTAGCGGAAGCTCTTGAACACGTTCCAGATCAGCGGCAGCACCGAAGCGCCGAGGACGAAAGCGCCGATGGTGGACACCGTGTTCATCGTGGTGAACCCGTCGCTGTCGAGGTAGTCCGCATAGCGTCGCGGCATGCCCATCGCGCCCAGCCAGTGCTGCACCAGGAACGTCGTGTGGAAACCGATGAAGGTGGCCCAGAAATGCCACTTCCCGAGCCGCTCGTCCAGCATGCGCCCAGTCATCTTCGGGAACCAGAAGTAGATGCCCGCGTAGGTCGCGAACACGATGGTGCCGAAGAGCACGTAGTGGAAGTGCGCGATCACGAAATAGGTGTCCGTGACGTGGAAGTCGAGCGGCGGGCTCGCCAGCAGCACGCCCGAGAGGCCGCCGAAGAGGAACGTCACCAGGAAGCCCAGCGAGAACAGCATCGGCGACTCGAACGTCAACTGGCCGCGCCACATCGTGCCGATCCAGTTGAAGAACTTCACCCCCGTCGGCACCGCGATCAGGAACGTCATGAAGCTGAAGAAGGGCAGCAGGACGGCTCCCGTGGCGTACATGTGGTGCGCCCACACCGCCACCGACAGCGCCGCGATGCCCAGCGTCGCGTACACCAGCGTGGTGTAGCCGAAGATCGGCTTGCGCGAGAAGACCGGGTAGATCTCCGAGACGATGCCGAAGAACGGCAGCGCGATGATGTACACCTCGGGGTGCCCGAAGAACCAGAACAGGTGCTGCCACAGGAGCACGCCGCCGTTGCCCGGGTCGTAGATGTGGCCGCCGAGGTGCCGGTCCACCGCCAGACCGAACAGCGCCGCGGTCAGGATCGGGAACGCAAGCAACACCAGGATGCTCGTGACGAGGATGTTCCAGGTGAAGATCGGCATCCGGAACATGGTCATGCCCGGGCAGCGCAGGCACACCACGGTGGTGACCATGTTGACGCCGCCGAGGATGGTGCCGAGGCCGGACACGGCCAGACCCAGGATCCACAGGTCGGCGCCGACGCCGGGCGAGTGCACCGGGTCGGTCAGCGGCGAGTACGCCGTCCAGCCGAAGTCCGCCGCACCGCCCGGGGTGATGAAGCCCGCGGTGGCCATGGTCGCGCCGAACAGGTACAGCCAGTAGCTGAAGGCGTTCAGTCGCGGGAACGCGACGTCGGGCGCGCCGATCTGCAGCGGCAGCACCACGTTCGCGAAGCCGAACACGATCGGGGTGGCATAGAACAGCAGCATGATCGTGCCGTGCATGGTGAACAGCTGGTTGAACTGCTCGTTCGACAGAAACTGCAGGCCCGGGCGCGCCAGCTCGGCACGCATCAGCAACGCCATCAGACCGCCGACAAGGAAGAACGTCATCGACGTGACCAGGTACATGATGCCGAGCACCTTGGGGTCGGTGGTCGTGAGCATCTTGTAGAGGTACGAGCCCTTGGGGCCGACCCGCCGCGGGTAAGGCCGGGTGGCCTCTACCGCCTGCGTCGGCTGGGGCGCTACGGCTGTCATGATCCTCCTGAGTGCGCGTCCGGACCGTACGGCAGCGCGACGGCCATGTTGCTCGGTGGAATCCTAAACCGAGCCGCCGCTCTTCCACGACCCGGTGTCGTACTACAGGTCCGCAGAGTTGCCGATTGGGCTCGCCATCCACAAAAACCGCTCTCCGGAACAACCCGCGCGGTAGACGTCGCAGGTGGGTCCGGGCGAAGCGTAACCGGCCGCCTTCGTCCTGTCGTGCCGCCACCCCGGAGGCGATGATCGCGAACTGCGGCAGGCGGGCGGGGAGGACCCTCACGCGCATGCCGGTTCCCTTCCGCCGAAGTGTGTTCGCCTGCCTCGCCGCTGCCCTCGCCGCCCTCCCGCTCGCAGCCTGCGGCCACGGCGGCGACGGCCTGAACCGCATTGTGCGCACCACGTCCAACGTCGCCGGCGCGGGCGTGGTCGGGGTGGACCGGGACACCCGCACCGCCTGCCCGCTGCCCGCCGCCCCGGACCCGGCGGTCGGACGCACCCGCACCATCGCCCAGGCCGACGGGGTCGCCGAGGCGCCCGCCGACCCGCAGCGCGTTGTCGTTCTGGACACCCAGGCCCTCGACGCCGCCTGCGCGCTCGGCCTGTGGGAACGCATCGTGGGCGCGGTGACCTTGCCCGGCGGCGCCAGGGGCATCGGCGAACTGCCGCGCACCGAAAGCCCGCAGCCGCGCTACCTCGGCTACGGCGTGCGCCGCATCGCGAGTGTGGGCCCGGTCGGCGCGCCCGACCCGAACGCCATCCGCGGCCTGCACCCGGACCTGATCATCGGCGCGGGTCCGGCCGGGCCCGCGGACTGGCGCGCCCTCTCGGCGATCGCGCCGACCGTGTTCACCGGCAAGGCGCTGGGCTGGCAACAGGAATTCCTCGCCACGGCCACGGCGCTGAACCGCGAGCAGGCAGGCAAACAGGCCCTGGCGGCTTACAAGAAGCGCGCCAAGGACCTCGGCGCGCGGCAGTGGGCGCAGCTGACCCAGGCGTCGGTGCTGCGCTTCACCGACGGCCGCATCGACATCGAAGGCGTCGACAGCTTCGCGGGCCTGGTGCTGACCGACGTCGGCGTCGCGCGCCCGCTCGACCAGCGCGGCCAGACCTCCGCACTGGACCGCGCCGACCTGAAGAAAGCCGACGGCGACCTCATCTATGCCATTCTGGCGGGCGAAGCGGGCAAGGACTTCGGCAAGCAGGTCATGGAAACCGACGCGTGGCGCGATCTCGGCGCCGCCGACGACCGCCGAGTGTTCGCCGTCAACGACGCCATCTGGACCGGCCAAGGCCTGACCGCCGCCAACTCCCTCCTGAGCGACATAGAAGCCACCGTCAACGGCTACGTCACCAACTAGCCGCAGACGCACCGTTTCTGGCCAAACGCACCGCCTACTTCCGGTGCGTTTGGCCAGAAACGGTGCGTCTGCGGCTGTCAGCGCACTGTCGTGAAGATTTGTCTCGCGGTTTCGGGGGTGACGGCGCCGGGGATGCCGCGGCCGGACGCGATCATCGCGACCAGAGGGCCGGCGGGGCCCGCGAACCCGAAGGAGTACACCGCGTAGCTCGCCACTCCGCATTGCTCTTGCGGACGGGTCGTGCCGGTCGTCTGGACCATCCACCCCTGGATCCCGCTGGCCGTGGTGAACGGGGTGGCGTCGCTCTGCCTGATGTCGCGGGTGTCCTCCCAGCCGTATTCCGCGCCGACGCGGCCGAAGTCGACCGCCGCGGCGCGCGGGTCGGCGATCTGCTGCGAGCGGGCGATGAACGACAGCGGCCCCTCCTGGGTCGAGCAGTCCCGGTCGAATTGGGCATACCCCCGGCCGGAAAGCCGTCCGCGATGGCTCGCCACCCCGCCGACCGTGGTTTGCGCCGCGACCCTCCAGTTGGAGGGGACCTCGTACGTCACACCGCGTTCCGGCACCGCAACGGTCTGGTTCACCGGGGCTGACGGCGTCTCGGCATACGTCGGCGACCATGCCGTCGAGGACCTGGCGGACGGCTTGGGCCGCTTGGCGTTCGGGGTGGAGAGATTGGGGAGTTCGAGGACGGAGTTCGGATTTCCCTGGAGGATGTACACATCGCGGGCCTTGGTCACCACGGCAGCCGCGTAATGGTCGCCCGAGACGGTCACCGGAGGGGTCCCGTCGGCCGGAAACCGAAGCACGCCGCCGCCGGGATACCCGCCGAGCACCGCATAGACGTCGCCGCCGTCGCTGATAGCCACGTCTTTCACGCGGTCCTGCACCGGACCGTACATCCTCGTGGCCGCGGCGGCGCCCGCCGGAAGCTTCCAGACCGAGTAGGTGCGGTAGTCCACTTCTTCGACGACGACGATGTCTCCGAGATTGTTCACGGCAACGTCCTCCAGTCTGGACGGACCCGGAACTGGTTGCACTACAACAGAATCCGACCCACTGTCGAGCCTCTTCAAGACGCGGCCGCCGGACGCGACATAGACGTCGCCCGAGTCGTTGACGGCGATGGCGTGGGGATACACATCGTGGCCGGTGGGAACCGGCACCGGCATGCTCGCGGCGCTGTCGGGCACCTTCAGTATTCCGGAGTACGTCGTCGGCTGCGGGCCAAGAAACAGCTCGTTGGCGTTCGCACCGACGAACAGCGTTCCGGCCGAGGTGGACGCAATGGAGAGGATGCCGGTCGGACTGATGCCCGGCACGACAGACAGGGCGCCATTGTCGGCGGACCGCTTCCACACTCCGTCCCCGCGGCCTCGGGTGAAACTGCTGGAGTTGAAGAACCACATGGTGCCCTGGCGGTCGACCGCCAGGCGATCGACTTCCCGGAGTTCCGACGGAAGGACGATCGTCTTCGGCGGTCCCGGAGGCGGTTCACTCTGCCCGCCGCCTCCGGTCCGGGCGACCAGAAGTCCGCCGATGAGCACCAGCACGGCAACCACCGCCGCCAGAACCAGCCATTGCGCGCGGACGGACCGGAGGCCGGCAGGTTTCGACAGCACCCCGTGCGCGGCGTCCGCACCCACACCGCGATCGACCGGCGCGGGAGCAGGCGGCGGCACTGGTTCGGCCGCTCCCAGCGGCGCATCGGGCGCCAGAATCGCGGCGAGCTCGGCGGCGGCGGGACGCTGGGCCGGGTCCTTGGCCAGGCAGCGCCGAAGCGGATCGCGGATCGCTGCAGGCACCCACGTCAGGTCCGGTTCCTCAGCGAGCGACCGCTCTAGCAACACCTGGGGCGCTCCGCTGCCGAACGGGCCCACGCCGGTCGCGGCGTACACCAGTACCGCCCCGAGGCCGAAGACGTCCCCTGCCGGGCTCGCGGGCATTCCGGCGGCGACGTCGGGCGCGGCGTAGCCGGGGACCGCGGTGGGGACGTCGAGAAGCACCGGCGCGGCCGGCCGGTATCCAACGGTGTCGGGTGCG
>JABFVX010000227.1 GCA_013362555.1 Mycobacteriaceae bacterium | reverse complement strand
CGGGTCTCGGGAACAGCGGCAGCGGCGCCACGCCGACCTCGTCGGCCACGCCGCAGACCGGCTCGGGGACCAGCGGCGACTCCGGGACGAACGGCGGCAACAGCGGTTCGGACGCGAGCGGCAGCGGATCCGGGGATCTCAGCACGATCATCACCGCGGTGCTGGCGGCGCTGCAGGCGCTGAAAAGCCTCTTCGGGGAAGGCGATCCCGCGACCGGCACGGACCAGGAACCCGAGCAGGGCGTCGATCCCGGTTCCGAGGACTACACCGGAGACTCGGGCGAGGAGTACCGGGAGGTCGACAGCACCGAGACCGACATGGAAAGCACGCTCACCGACATCGACAGACAACTGCTGTCCATTCTCACCGGCTCCGCCGAAATCCCAACGGCCGCCCGAACCGCGCTCGACAAGATCATCAGCGGGCTGCATACGACGCTGTCCGCGCTGCTTCCCTACGCCAACACCAGCACCGGCCGGTCGAAGGTGATGTCGGCCCTCAGCAGCGCGCTGCAGTCCGGCCGCTCGGTAGTGGGATCCGGGCAGGCCGACTACAGCGCCGACACCGCCAAGGTGTCCGCGCTGGCCGACACCTACCTCAACGCCGCCCGTTCGCTGAGCGCCACCCGGTCCGGCGGCGGCAGTTCGCGCGCCGACAGCGGATCGGGCGAGTCGGTGCGGCTCACCGCGGCCACGAAGGACAGTTCGACTCCGAACAGCCTGGACGGCGTCATCAACGCGGCGTTGGACAAGCTCGGCATCCGCGACCCGGCGGCCCGAGCGCGCTGGCGCAAGGGCTACCGCACGTTGATCCAGCGGGAGTCCGGCGGCAACGCGAACGCCGTCAACCGCACCGACAGCAACGCCGTCGCCGGACACCCGTCGCGGGGCCTGACGCAGATGATCCCGAGCACCTTCGCGGCCAACCACGTGCGAGGCACCTCGCGCAGCATCACCGACCCGGTCGCCAACGTCGCAGCCAGCATGCAATACGTGATGCGTCGCTACAGCGTGTCCCGGGACGGCAGCAACCTCACGTCCAACGTCCAGATGGCCGACTCACGACGACCACCCAAGGGCTACTGAGCCCCGGAGGGGACCGCGATGGCAGGCCCGAGCTGGGCGGAAGTCGAACCGCTGCTGAAGAACACGGCGATCTCGGCAGGCACCCGGCGCAATCTCGCGCTGATGTACGCGACGTCGAAAGACGGGCAGCTGGGCAATGGGCTGGGCCCCCGCTCCGAGCTCGCGCCATACCTGACGCAGCTGGGGATCGACTGGGACGAAGTCAGGCGCACCGCCATTTTCGGGAATCGCGACGACATCGCGTCCAGTGCGCTGGACACGGCGCGACGCGAGCAGACCAGGATCGAGCAGGAGAAGGCGCAGGCGCCCCCGTCCACCGGACAGCCCTACCTGTACATCGACGGCTCGGGACTGCCCGCGCACATGCAGACCTTGGTGAAACAGGTCGAGTCGGCGCTCAACTCGATGCTGTCGCTGGTCGGATCGGGCCGTCCGGTGACCTCGTCGGGCGGCGCTCCGCGGGCGGGCACGGCGCCCGGGGACGCGGGCGAGGGCACCGCGGCGGTCACCTACGAGCAGCTCAACGACGAGCAGCGGAAGGACTTGACCCAGCTCGGCGTCGACGCGCAGGAAGTGCGCCGGATCGTGGCGAAGTCCGCGACGAACTCGATGGCCGCGCACAAGGCGATTCTGGGATTGTTCGACCAAGTCCGGGCCGACATCGCGGCCGCGAAGCCGAACATCTCCAACACCGACCAGCAGACCGCCCTGTCGTCCGTGCTCAAGCGGCGCGTGGCCGACGCGGAGGACGTGATCCGCAACGCGGTGGAGGCGGCGAACGGGCTCCAGGCGCCCGGCGGGGACGATCAGAAGGCCGGTGATCAGAAGGCCGGTGATCAGAAGGCCGGTGACCAGAAGGCGGGCGACCAGAAGGCCGGCGGCTGGAGCGACGGCGGCGCGGACGGGGGAGGTCAGGACTACCCGTCCGACGACGCCTCGCCGGAGAGCGTCGAGAACCCGGGCGGGGACGACCCAGGCGACTACCTCGACGACTCGGACTACTCGTCCGGCGACGACCCGAGTGGCGACCGCGGCAGTCCGGGCAGCCCGAGCGCGCTCGACAGCGCGCTGAGTGCACTGCAGAGCGTTCTCGGCTCCAGCGGCGGAAACCAGGGAGCGTCGTCGCCGATCACGTCGACCCCCGCCGCGACCTCGCCCGTCGGGGCGACCTCCACGCCGCAGTCGGGGTCGGCGAACCGGTCCGGCTCCGGAAGCAGCGGACTGGAGAACATGCTGCTGCCGCTGCTGCTGAGCCAACTCATGGGCGACTCGATGTCCGATGAGGACGAGTCGGACCCGGACGACTCCGGTGACCGGACCGCGGGCCGTGACGATTCCGGCGGCGACGATTCCGGCGGCGACGAGGCGCACGTGCCCCGGGACCAGGCCGATCCGCCCGCGGCTCCCGCCGTGCCCGCGCCCGGCGACGACACGCCGAAACCCGGCGAATCCGCCACGCCGCCTGCGGGCGTCGTCGCGCCGGTCGGCCCGGCCAATACCGGTCCGACCTCGGTGACGTTGCCGGACGGGCGAACGGTGACGGCGCCGACGGCGGACGCCGCTGCCGCCGTGAAAGCGGCGCTGGGCCAGCCCGGGGACACCGATCCCCGCGCCGCATACCAGGGCACCGCGGTGAAACCGCCGGTGTCCGAGGCGATCGCCGCGGGCCAAGGGTGGGGAGCGAAGGTGGATTCGGCCAATCTCCAACCCGGCGACGTGGGGATCTGGAAGGACGGCCGGATGGTGTTGTTCGGCTCGCCCGGCATGGTCGTCGACCACGGCGCCCTCCGGCCGCTGACCGACGCCGGCGTCGGGTCCGGGTTCACCGGGTTCTACCGGCCGTCGGCGACCGCGTTCTCCGACACCAGCGTCCCGCCCGCCGTATCGAGCGCTGCTATTGCTTCCGGAATGACCCGTGACGTGCGTTTCGCGCTGTGAGACGGCGGCCCGAGGAGGCAGCGTGCGTAACCACGCAGGGCCTCGCGAGCAGCGCCATTGAACACCGCGCTGTGAGACGGCGGCCCGAGGAGGCAGCGTGCGTAACCACGCAGGGCCTCGCGAGCAGCGCAGTTGAACACCGCGCTGTGAGACGGCGGCCCGAGGAGGCAGCGGGCGTAACACCGCAGGGCCTCGCGAGCAGCGCTGTCAACCCAGGCACGTCACGGGCCATTCCGGAAGTTCGGCTCGTGGAATCGCAGCGGGCGTGCTGTACTCGTGACATGTCGGCTCTGACTGGAGACTTCAGTGTCGTTCTGCAGGTGAGCGATTCGACGGTGAATCGACTCGCTGCGGCGATGCACCAGAACGGCATCGGCGAGGCGAGTACGCCGACCCTGCCGCACGTCGCGTATTTCCGGATTTCGGGGGCGGCGGGGGACGGCGAGCGCGGTTCGGTCGCCGCGCAGATCGGATCGCCGCTGATCGAGTTGATCGACGGGGCCGACGATCGGTTCCGGGCCCGGATACCGTTCCGGGCGCGGTTTCGCCCCGACCCGGGCAGCGGGCCGTTCGCCGACGTGATCAACGGGACGGTGACTGCGACTTACACCATCGAGGGCGTCGATCCGCACTGCCCGGGATGGCACGACAAGGCCGCGGAATATGTCTGGGTTCGGGTGATTCCGAGTTCGGTGACGTTCGACGGTGCGGCGTACCGGGAATCCGGCGAGCTGTCGCTGATTCCCGTGGACGACGAGGCGGACGTCCGTCGCCGGGTCACGGCGCACCTGGCCGCGCTGCTGGCCGGACCGTTCGAGCCGCGACCGCACCGGGTCGGCGCCGAGCTGCGGCAGTGGCGTTCGCTGTCTCGCGGGCCGGGCCGGTCGGGCGTCGTGCTGCCGACCGGGCCGGGCCGGCCGGACAGCGTCGGCGAATTATTTCTCGACGGTTCAGATTTCGCCCTTGGCATCGACAGCGGGTATCTCGTCGCGGGGGTGCGGACGAAGCTCGCCGAGATGGTCGGGCATCGGCAGGACGTCCACATCCACGGCGACGCGGGTTGGGGTGGCGGGCTGGAAATCGACTATCACGTCGCGCTGGACTCCGCGGCGGTGAGTTGGCTCGGCGGCGCGCCGATCGGGCCGCCGATGGGTCTGGTGCTGGTGAGCCTGACCGGATCAGGCTGGGCGACACGGCTTTACCGCAGTGGCGTGTACAACGTCGGTTCGGTCTCGCTGGACGACCTCGCCCTCACCGCGACCGCCGATCAGTACCTCACCGTGCGGGTCGACCCGGCAGCGCGAAAGGTGTTGGTGACCACAGCCGGTCCGCCCGCGGTCACGGTCGCGTACCACGGGCCGTTCGATGGACGGGTGAAATCGGCAGCCCACGACGCGATTACGGCTCGGGTGACCGCGTCGTTGACCCCGCTGCTCGAGCAGGTGCAGGACGAGCTGAACTCGCTCACCGGAGCGGCGTGGGAGCAGGCGCTGGTGACGATGCTGCGAACCGTCGACCCCACGGCCTCGACGCGGGTGAACCGTGCGACTTTCCGCTCGGACGGGCTGGTGCTGCACGGGTCGGTCGGGCTCGCGCATCGCCACGCGCCCGTGGTGTCGTTCCGGAAGAACGAAGCGGGCGACGGGTTCGACGCCATCGACTGCGTCGTCCCGGGCGGCCGAGTGGACCGGTTCGAATGGACCTGGCGTTGGTACACCAGCCCGATCGGCGTCGCACCCGGTTCGCCGGGCGCGGCCGCCACCGTCGACAGTTTCCAGCTGCGCCGCCCGCGCCAGGCCATGTCCAAGTACGGTCTGTCGACGGGGGTCCGCACGCCCCTGCCCGGCCTGGACGGCCAGGGGCAGGTGTGCCTGCGGATCATCGGGACGCACGTCGACCACATCACCGGCGCGCAGGTTCCCGTGCAGAGCGTGCTGGACTGCGCGCAGTTCGGATACCAGTTTCGGCTGCCGGTGGAAGTCGCCCCCTACTCGCGGGTGTGCGATCCGCTGCGCGCCGTCCGGGGGGAACCGGCGCCCGAAGAGGGCCTGGTTCGGGTTGCCACAACCGAAGCGTCACAGTCGAATACACTCGTGCTCTACCTCGGCGACCGGTGGGACGCCGAAGCCGCCGAGGCGCTCGAGTCCGGCCTGCGCGAAAATCCTTACAGCGCGGCGCTGTTGGTGCTCATCCTGTTCACCGACGGTGCGCTCGCCACGATGAGCGCACCGGACCGGGAGGCGGCTCAGCGCGCCGCCGCCGAGGTTGCGCCGGTCCTGCTCGCCGAGGACATCGGGCAACGGTGGCAGCCGATTCTGGGTATCGGCGACGAGCGGCCCGCCTGGCGACTGCTGGCCCCGGAGGACTTCGTGCGCTGGTCGCACGATGGCCCGCTGCCCGCGCGGGAGGTGGCGGCCGCACTGGACAAGCACCTCGTCGCCGCGCTGGACCCCACGCCCGCCCGCCTGCACCCCGGCACGACGATCGGCGAGCGCCTGCCGCTGGACCTCGGGCGGGGTAACTGCCCGCCGATTCCCCTCGGCCACGCCACCATCGGCTTCACGCATCTCGGTGCGCGCGCCCCGGCCTCCGGCCCGCGCTACACCGCGGTGGTCGTCGACGGCGCGCAGGAACGCGAACTGGCCGCGCTCCGAGACGAACTCGGCCCGGATGTCGCGGTGATCGCGGATCCGAACGGCGACCTCACCCGCCGCGCAGGCATTCGGATGACCCCCGCGGTCCTCACGCTGGACGGCGCGGGCCGGGTAGTGGCGGGGGCGGAGGAACTGCGCACCGACATCGAACCTCAGGCGGCGACATGACGATTCGGATCAAGGGCGACCTGGGCACCGAGAAGGAGATATTCGACATCCTCGTTCAGGTCGCGCGCTGCGACCCGCTCCTGACGACCGGTCGCTACTACGCGGACTGGAAGGTGAATTACGCCGGGTCGAAACCGGCGGCGGCAGCAGCGGCCATGCTGCACGATCTGTGCAACAATGACTGGTCGATCGTGATCTTCGGGTATCCGAGCGACGCGAACTGCCCGGACGGAACGCCGATCATCAGCATCGGGGGCGGGACGGCCGTCGGTCGCGACATCGAGCTCTACTTCGACGCGTACGACGCCTTTTACCAGGGCTACATCGTCGACGGCGCCCAGGGCGGGACCATCTCGATCCCGCCGCCCGTCCTGATGGTCCACGAACTCTCGCATGTGTACCACACCGTGCACACCATGGCAGGCAAGACCCAGATGGACGAGGAGATCCAGGCGATCGTCGTGGAGAACGCGTTCCGGGGCCAAGTGGGGCTCCCGGCACGCAAATCCGACTCGCACTGGGGCGCGCCGGGCGTTCCGAGCCGCCCGTCGCCGCCGTTCCCGTATTGCATTGCCCCATACCAGGGCTGGAATTGCGGCTGCCACATCGCCACCGCGGCCATCGGCGCGCCGTCGGCGCGCTCCATCGTCGAGTTTCAGCGCGCGGTCAAGGAATTCGAGACGTGGACAGTCGGCGAGACGCCGCTGTTGCGGCCGCTGCTGGACGCCTACCAGCTCTTCGGCCCGCTCGTGGCGGCGGACGTGCGCGCCGATCCGGTGCTGCGCGCGGACATGCTGCGCGACGTGGTGCGCCCGGCGCACCAGCTGCTGCGCGTCGTGCGCGTCTGTCTCGACACGCCTCCCGAAGACCCCCGGGTGGCCGCCGAAATCGCGCACGCCGTCACCACGTACCGGGTGGC
>JABFVX010000278.1 GCA_013362555.1 Mycobacteriaceae bacterium | reverse complement strand
CGCTCCGATTTCGAACTCGCGCGCGGGAAATGCGGGACTCGCGCGGACCGGGCGGGTAGTGATGGGAGTCACGGCGATAGCGAGTAGGTTACCCTTAGGTAAGCCTTGCTTACGGTGGCGTAGGCAACTAACTTCGCCACTCGGGTCACTACCAACAGCTCTACCATTCCGGCAGCGTTGGAGAGGACATGTTGTGAAAAACGCTTGTTCCGAACATGTTTCGGACTGCGTTCGAACTTTGCCCGGCGCGGGGGCGCAGGCCGTGGCGCACGCCGCACGCGAACTCGCCGGGCTGGTCAGTTCCCCGTTCGACCCGGGCTTGCCCGCACAGGTGGACGCGCGCGCCCGGGAGCTCGCGCCCGAGCTCGGCGAGGTCTTCGCGCCGCCGGGCGCCGCGGGCGCGGCCGTGATCAGCGGGCTGGTCCTCGACAACGCCGATCTCGGTCCGACACCGCAGGATTGGAGCCACGCGGGCGTGCGCTCGCTGTCGGCCGACATCGCCATGATGCTGCTCGCGCGGTGCGCGGGCGTGCCGTTCGGCTGGCAGGGCCAGCAGGCGGGCCGGATCGTCAACAACGTGGTTCCCGCGGCGGGCCACGAGGACGAGCAGACCGGCGCCAGCAGCGCCACCCTGCTCGCTCCGCACACCGAGGACGCCTTCCACCCGCGCCGGGCCAACATGCTGCTGCTCGGGTGCATGCGCAACCCGGACCTGGTCGCCACGACGCTGTCGTCGGTCCGCCAGGTCCAACTGGACGAGGCGCACCGACGGCTGCTCGCCGCCCCGACGCTGCCGATCCTGCCCGACATCTCCTATGGCGCGGTCCCGGACACCGGCGCGGCCCCGACCGTCTCGACGCTGTGGGACGGCCCGCAGGGACCCACCCTGCGCTACGACCCCGCCTACACCCCCCTGCCGCGGGCGCGAGCCGAGTTCCGCGCGGCGTACGAGGCCCTCACGACGGAGCTGGAGCGGGTGAGCTACACAGTCGCACTGGAGGCGGGGCAACTGCTGTTGGTCGACAACGACGTCGCGGTCCACGGGCGCGTGCCGTTCACCGCGCGCTACGACGGCACCGACCGCTGGCTCAAGCGCGTCAACCTGCGACTGCCGCAGCGGCTGCGCGACCCGGCCGAAGCCGCCGAGGACGGCTACGGCCAGAAGCTGGTGGAGCCGTACGCGGCCGCGCCGGGCCGCCGCCCGAGCCCGCGGCCGCACCCCGCACTGGTGGGGGCGCGCTGAATTGGCCCGCACCACACCGACATTGCGCGTTCTGTCCCGCAGCGACCTCGCAGGCGTCCCGATCACTCCGGCCGACGTGCTGCACGCCGTGGAAGGCGCGTACCTGGCGTTGAGCGCGGGCGAGTCGGACAACCCGCGCAAGCTCTCGGTCGCGCACCCGGACGGCTGGTCGGTCGCGTACGCGATGCTCGGCCGCGACGGCCGCCGCCGGGTGGTCGCGATGAAGACTTCGTACAAGTTCGACCCGGGCCACGACCGCACCACCAAGCGGTACTACACCACGATCACCCTCTACGACGACACCACCGGCAACCCGATCGCGCTGATGGACTGCGAGCGAGTCGGCGCGCTGCGCACGCCCGCCGTGTCGGCGCTGCTGGTCCGCGAGACCGTGCGCCGCGGCGCACGCAGCGTGCTGCTCATCGGCACCGGCACGCAGGGCAGGCACGCGCTGCCGTTCCTGCTCACCGCGAACCCGCAGCTGGACCGGCTGATGCTCTACGGCACACACCCCGACGGCATCGCCGAAGTGCGCAGGATGCTGGCCGATTTCGACAAGGACGCCGAGCTGGAGCTGGTCGAGGATCCGCGCGCGGCCGCGGGGCGGGCGGACGTGGTGCTGGCCGCCGCCGGTCCGGCGACATCGGCCGCGGTGGAGGCCGCCGACCTGGCTCCCGGCACGGTGACGGTGCTCGTCGGCTACGGGCTTGCGCCCTCGGCGCTGTCCGAGGCTGATCTGGTGGTCGCCACCAGCGCCGAACAGATGACGCTCACCGGCAAGGACATGGCGGGACCGGACGGTGTGCTGCGCGGGGCCGACGCCGAACTCGCGGGCCTGCTCTCGCGCACCGCCCGCGCCCGCCGCACCGACAACGACCGCATATTCGTCTACAACAGCGGCCTGGTGCTCACTGACATCGCCGTCGCCGACGCGCTCGCACAGCGGGCCATCGCCGAAGGCCGAGGCACCGAGGTGGCGCTGTGGGATTGAGCATCGTACGGTCGAAAACCGCTGCTGTGCAAGATATTCCAGACGAGGGCCAGGCCGCTCCGGAGCCTTCGCGGCCCTCGATCGTCGCGCCGCCGCTGCCCGCCTACCGCGACGAGCTGCACGAGCGGGTCTTGGGCCACCCGACCCTGCTCGGCGACATCGCACACGCCGTCGGCGGGCCGTTCCACCTGATGTACCCGGATCGGGTGGCGCACAATATCGCCGCGTTCCGAGCAGTGTTCGCCAACACCGGCGTAGCCGGTGCGGTGTACTACGCCAAGAAGGCGAACAAGGCCGCGTGCGTGGTGCGCACCTGCGCCAAAGCCGACGCGGCCATGGAGGTGTCGAGCCTCGGTGAGCTGACCGCCGCGATGGCGGGCGGAATCCGCGGCACCGATCTGATGGTCACCGGCCCCGGCAAATCCGACGACCTGCTGTGGCCCGCCATCCGACACGGCGCGCTCATCGCCGTCGACGCCCTGGACGAGCTCGAACGCATCGCGGCGGTGTGCCGTCCCGACATGCCCGCGTGGGTGCTGCTGCGGGTCCGGCCGCCTGCCAGCACCAGCCGGTTCGGCCTGACCGAGACCGAACTGTCGTCCGCGCTGCACAGCATCGACCCGGACGGCTCGATGCTGTTGGAGGGGTTCAGTTTCCACCTCTCGGACTACGAGGTGACGCCGCGCGCCACGCTCGCCGCGGCGCTGGTGGACCGCTGCCTCACCGCCCGCACCTTCGGACACCCGGCGTCGACGATCTCGATCGGCGGCGGCTTCGGCGTGGACTACGTCGCCGCCGCCGACTGGGCCCGATTCACCGAAAACGGGCCGGACCAGCGGTGGTTCCACCCGGGCGCCGAGATCGCCGACTTCTACCCGTACCACTTCGCCCGGCCCGGCGCCGACATGCTCACCGATATCCTGGGCACCGCGGGGCTTTCCGAGCGGCTGCGCAACGCCGGGATCCGGCTTGCCGTGGAGCCGGGCCGCGCCCTGCTGGACCGCGCGGGCTGCACCGTATTCGGGGTGCGCAGCGCCAAGGCCCGCGCCGCGGATGCCGCGGACCCGCACAACACGGCCTACCGGTTCCTCACCGTGGACGGCACCAGCTTCAGCCTGTCCGAGCAGTGGTTCGGCAGCGAGTACCTGCCGGACCCGGTGTTGTGGCCGCACGACAGCACCGGGTCAGCCGACCCGCACGAGCCGACGCCGAGCTGTGTCGGCGGAGCCAGCTGCCTGGAAGCCGACATGGTCAGCCGCAGGCGCGTCGCGCTGCACCGGGCCGCCCGCGTCGGCGATCTGCTCGTCTACCCGAATACGGCCGGATACCAGATGGACTCGAACGAATCCGGCTTCCACGAGCTCCCGCTTCCGCCGAAGATCGTGCTGCACGAGCAGTACGGCTACCTGCGCTGGACCCTGGATCGCTAGCCAGTTGACCTGCCGAGCCGCTGTACAGACCCGCTGAAAGGTGCCATGACTGTCGTTCGCACGGTGACCGAACTCGTCGGCAACACCCCGCTATTCGAGCTGGCCCGCACTCCGAGCGGAACTCGGCTGCTCTTGAAGCTCGAGCAGTTCAATCCCACCGGAGCCGCGAAAATCCGGATGGCACAGGCGATGATCCGCGACGCCGAGCAGCGCGGGCTGCTGCGGCCCGGCGGGCACATCATCGAATCCACCTCCGGCAATACCGGATTGGGTCTGGCGGTGGTGGCGGCCGAGCGCGGCTACCGGTTCACCGCGGTGGTCGACCACCATGCCAGCGCCGACAAACTGCGCGCCATGCGCGCCATGGGCGCGGAGCTGGTGTACGTCGGCGACGACGACGGCTTGGCCACCTCCGCCCGCGAAGACCTGGCCGAAGCCATGGCCGCCGAATGCCCGGGCGCGTTCTTCACCGAGCAGCACAACAACGACGCCAATCCGGTGGGCTACTACCCGGTGGCCGACGAGCTGCTCGCGGCGCTCGGCTCGGTGGACGTGCTCATTGGCGCCGTCGGCACCGGAGGCTCGCTGTTCGGCACCGCGCGGCGGCTGCGCAGCCACGGCTGCGCGCCGCACGTGATCGGAGTGGAACCGGTGGGATCGGTCGCTTTCGGCGGCGAGGGCGGCCCGTACTGGCAGTCCGGCACCGGCACTCCGCCCGGGGCGACGGTCGGCACCGCGGTGGACTACGCACTGCTCAACGAGGGCATGAAGGTCGGCGACGTCCCCGCGTTCGCTACGGCGCGGGCGCTCGCGGTGCGGCTCGGCCTGCTGATCGGCGGCTCCGCCGGCGGCTCGGTGTACGCCGCACTCGAGCGGCTGTCCGGGTTTCCGCCGGGCTCGACGGTGGTCGTCATCGTGTGCGACGGCGGCGAGAAGTACCTCGACACCATCTTCGACGACGAGTGGATGCTCGAACGCGACCTGTACTGCCGTGACACCGAGCACCGCGTGCTCGGCCTGCTCGACGACTACCCCACCCACCAGCCGACGCAGCCGGACGAGGACTGTGAGCTCGCCGAGGTCGGCTGAGGCCGTGACCGTGCCGACCGGCGTCGCCGCGGAACCGTCCGGCGAGGGCAAGCAGCTCGCCGCGCTCGCCGCGCCCATCGCCGCGACGCAGCTGGCGCAGATCGCCGTCGCCACCACCAATATCGCGCTGATGGGCACGCTGGGGGTGGCTCAGCTGGCCGCGGGCGGACTGGCGCTGGTGCTGTTCAACCAGATTCGCACCATGTGCGTCGGATTGGTCACCGGGACAGGCAATCAGATTGCCGCGGTCGCCGCGC
Organism: Mycobacteriaceae bacterium; assembly: GCA_013362555.1. Lineage (GTDB taxonomy): Bacteria > Actinomycetota > Actinomycetes > Mycobacteriales > Mycobacteriaceae > JABFVX01. The sequence continues at coordinate 1,799 of JABFVX010000278.1, read as the reverse complement.
GGGCCCGCGACCGCGAGGTGCCGGGCATCCTGCGGGCGTCGTTCCTGATCGCCACGGCCGCGGGGATGCTCGGCGCGGCCGCGCTCGTCGGGCTCGGCTGGGCGCTGCGCTGGCTGGGCCAGGACGAATCGGTCCTGGCCGCGGCGCGGCCGATGCTGCTGGCGCTGGCCCCCGGCCTGCTGCCCGCACTGTGGTTCCAGGTGCTGCGCCAGTACAGCGTGGGCATGCAGCGCCCGCAAGCGCTGCTCGCGGTCACGCTCGGCTCCGTCGCCGTGAATTTCGCGCTGGCTCTCGGGTTCCTGCGCTCGGGTTGGGGGCTGACCGGGATCGGCATCGCCACCTCGGTGACCTACCTCGTCATGCTCGCGGTGTTCACGGCGATGGTCCGGCGCGACACCGTGCTCGGCCCGCTGCTGCCGTGCTCGGTGGCGGCGCTCGTGACGCCCGCCGTGTGGCGCCGGATGCCGCCGTGGCGGCGGCGGTCGTACCGCGGCGCCTGGGGGCCGGTCGATCCGGCCGCGGTGCGCGCCGAACTGCGGCTGGGAGCGCCGATCGCGCTCACCTACGGGTCGGAAGCCGGGATGTTCTCGGTGCTCGCCCTGGTCATGGGCGCCATCGGGCCTGCGGCGCTGGCCGCGCACAACGCGGTGTACCAGCTGGTGTACATCGTGTTCCAGATCGCGGTCGGGCTCTCGCACGGAGCGTCGATCCTGGTGAGCAAGGCGGTGGCGGCGGGCGAGATCCCGCATGCGCGCCGCCTCGCCGGGCTCGCGCTGCGCCAGTCGGCCCTGCTCGTGGCGCTGGTGGGGATGGTGTACCTGCTCGCGCCCGACGCGATGCTGCGCTTGTTCACCGACCGGGTGGACGCGCAGACCACGGCCATCGCACACCGGTTGCTGTTGATTGCGGTAGTGCTGCAATTCCTGGACGCGGCGCAGAACATCGCGGTCGGGCTGCTGCGCGGAGTGCAGGACACCGCGGCCGGATTCCGCCTCTCGGTCATCGGCTACTGGTTCGTCGGCGTCCCCGCGGCCTTGGTGCTGGCCTTCCCGCTCCACCACGGCGCCGCAGGCGTCTGGCTGGGTCTCTGCGCGGGCCTCGCCGTCACCGCCGCCCTCATGCTCCGCCGCTACTTCACCCTGCTCGACACCATATCCAGAATGACCCACGACGTGCCCTGAGCGCACTTCACGGGTCATTCTGGAGGTACGAGACAGTGACGACTTGCCCACGGCGGGCCGGCCCGGCCGTAGACTGGCCCCATGGCGGACACGGCTGGGGCACTGGACGACCATCCCGAACTCGACAATCTTCCGGAATGGCCGCTGGACACCATCGCGGTGCTGGTCACCTCCGAGAATTCCGGTGCGCCGCATGCGATTCCGGTCTCCTGGCCGGTGCGGGCCGGCGACCGGACGATCTTGCTGAGCCTGCGCTACAACCGCGGCTCGCTGGCCCGCCTCCAGGACCGACCGCAGGTGGCGCTGCTGATCCTCGGCGGCGGCGACATCGCCCTGTGCGCTCGCGGCCGGGCCCGCGTGGTGCTGCCGCAGCTGCCCGACGCACCCGAATACGCCGCTGTCGCAATCGATGTCGAGGCCATCGACGACCACCGCCAAGGCGCTTTCGCGGTAGCCGCCGGCATCCGGCGCACTGTTCTGGACCCGGCCGAGCTGCATGCGCTCGAAGCCCGCGTCAAATTCCTCCAGTCGCTGAACCCGTAATCCAGAATGACCCGTGACGTGCGTTCGACGCACGTCACGGGTCATTCTGGAGAGAGCTTTTCTAGTTGTCTTCCA
>JABFVX010000270.1 GCA_013362555.1 Mycobacteriaceae bacterium | reverse complement strand
GCATCGGCGAATACGAGGACGGATGGCGGATGGCCTACGTCCGCGGCCCCGAGGGAATCATCGTCTCCCTGGCCGAGCGCATCCAGAACTGAGGAGACCCAATGAGCACACCGGTGACCGACGAACAGATACAGGCCCTGGCCGCGTCCGCGAAACCCTTCAGCCTGGCGCTGCTGCAGTGGACGCCGCAGCGGACCATGGACGGCGCGGACGCCATCGAAACCGAACATCAACGCCGCATGGTGTCACTGCGCGCAGACGGAGTGATCGCCGTCCTCTGCCCCGTCACCTCCGACGCCATCGCCGGCGTCGCGGTCATGACCGTGCCTGCCGAGAAAGCCACCGAAATCATGGCCGCAGACCCCTGCGTGCAAGCCGGGATGATGCGCGTCGACGTACATCCCTGCCACGGATTCCCCGGAGACGCCATCCCCGCCTAGCCCACCGGCCCTGATCCGATGCCTGACAACGCCAGATCTCTACCGCTGCTTCCGCCCGTCACGACGACCACGTGACCACTAAATCTGTCCAGAACGCCCTGTGAGTTGCGTTGGGCGCACGTCGCGGGTCGTTATGGACGTTCGGGCTCAGGTCCTGGTCCGGTCGACTGCCGAATTGCCGGTACCGGCGCCGGGTGTGCGGGGGAGCGCTCTCAGTGGAGCTTGATCATGACGAGCGCGACGCCGTTCTCGCCTGCGGAGAATGTGTCGTCGCTGCGGAATTCGATGATGCGGGACTTGGCGTCGTCTATTCGGGGATGGTGGCGGAGGTAGTTCTCCCAATCGGCGCGCGAGTAGACCGTGTTGGGGAAGCGCGTTCCCGCCCCCGCGGACCACCCGTGGCCTTCCTGTGTCCCTTCTTCGGCGGGAAGATTCATGACCAGCCCGAAGACCGCGAACTTCTCGGCTGTGTTGACAGCGGCGTCGACTGCCTGCCACATCACGCTGGGATCAGCGCTGATCGAGTCGACCACATAGAACGCCGCCACCGCATCCCATCGGCGCGGCGGCTCCCCGGCGTCCGGGACGTGACCGGCCAGGTGGTCGAAGATGTTGCCGGTGCGCATCTCTCCGTGGCCGCGGACCCGTGCCATGGGGTTGGCGAACGACTGGTCGTGACCGGGAAACACCTCGCGGCCGGCCTGGCTGATCACCTCGCCGAACAGCGGCACCGGGCCGTCGGTGGCGTCGGTCCGCGGCAAGCCGTACGGGTCGATGCGTCGATACGGGCGACCTTCCCGCAGTGCCTGCACGTATCTCTGCTCCGAGGAACTCCCCTCGTAGACGATCTGTGTCAGGCCGTGGCCCCCAGGATCGAGGAACGGCGCGAGCAGCATTCCGGGTATGGGGCTCGCGCCGGCGAATTCGACCGCGCTGCTCAGGCTTTCGGGCTCCACCTCCCAGTGGTGGAGCACCCGGTAGGCCGCGAGGATCATGTCCTGGTCGAAGGAGAACGTGCGCTCGACGAACTGTGCCGGAATCCACCGGCCGGGCTCGCCGGGCTCCCAGTGGCCGTCGACTCGTTCGCCGTAGTAATTGCGGACCGCGTACTCGACCGGGTCGAACTGGCCCCAATCGTCATATGTTCGGCGCTCGCGGGGATTCAGGTCTGCCAGGGCGTCGATGACACCGCGCTCGGTGTGCCCGCGCTGCCGGCGGTAGTGGATAAGCAAACGGTAGGGGTCTTCGGAACCGGTGAAACGTTGGGCGAGCGCTTCCAGCCGGGTGTCGCGGCCTGCCGGGTGCTGTGGCATGGCGGCGGCCGGTTGCATGCCGTCGGCTGTCGCGAGCTCGCGCAGGCGGGCAACCTCGCTCAACATCAGGAAGTATTCGGTCCGGTGCTCGGCGTCGCCGCGCAAGCCGTAAAAGTCGGCGACGTGCAGGGATTCGAGCAGGCCGCGAACCTGATCCCGCGTACCTCGCCAGGAGTAGGGGACGGCCCGCAGCGCCGGGTTGTGCTCGATGGCCATGTGGCGAGCGTATTGAGCGATGTGGAAGGGCAGCACCTTGTCCGGGGTCTCCAGGTGGAACCGGTGCTGGACGAGTTCTCGCAGGTCTGTCATGAGGCGCTGCGCATCGGCCGCCAAGACCTCCTCGGCGAGGTGAGCGAGCTGGACAGCGGGTGAATCGAGCGGCACTTCACCCCAGAAGTTGAACTCCCGGTAGAGGAAGCTCCCGTCGGGCTGCTCGAAGAAGTACCCGGTTTCGCCGCACCACCACGCCTCGCCCAACTCGGTCGTCACCTTCACCCACTCGGGGTGAACACCCGCACCGCGTGCCCGCATGGCCGCGCGGTTCGCCTCGTCGTATGCTTTGAACGCCCAGAAATCACGGGCAGGGTACGGGATTGTCCAGGAGTCCTGTTGCGGTCGTATCGGATCCATGCCTTCGTACACCACCAACGAGTGGAGCCACGGGTCCACCGGAGTGCCATCCGAGCGCACTGTGGCCGAGTATGCGGCGAAGGCAGGGACAGGCTGTCCGCGGGTATGGGCCGAGATGACGGCGTCTCCGTATTCGGACGGACGGAACGGCGAGACGACATGCTCGACATTCAGTCGCGTCGCCACTGCCCGCAATTCGGCGATGAGCGCGGCCGGCAGCCCGAGTTTTCGGTTTCCCGGTGGCACGTTCATGGCCAGCAGGACGATCGTGTTCTTCTCGTCGGGTGCGGTGCTCGCCTGTCTCGCGTCGCCTGACTGGTAGGGGTTGTCTGCCGCCGCGTCCCAGGTGTCCAGATTGTCGGGATTGCCATTCCAGTGCACGTAGTTGGTCGACACTGTGGCCAGGATGGCGTCGTTGGCGTCCACTATGCAGAGCTGTCCGTCGGGAAATTTCACCATCCGGCGGGCCAGCTCGTACTGGCCATTCCAAAACCATGGCGACCAGGCCTGGTTCTCTATCCGTTGGATCGTCTCAGCGCCCGGATCGCCGACGCGTTCACAGTGCTCCTTCCACGTCTTCACGACAGGCTGGTTAGTACGAGGCGCCCCTGCGTCGTCTGGACGCTTCTGCACTGCCGCCGGGAGTTGTCCGGTCTCCGTGGTTGTAGGCGTCGCCTCGCCCGGGTGTATGTGTGCAGCTGTGGAGGCACGGCTATCGTGCGGAGCCGAGGCAACGCGTGGCGGCCCGGGTTTGACGGGCTCAGCGCCGGGCGTGCTCGAGAGAACCCCGGTGACGGGTTCGCCGAGGGCGGTGGAGTAGTAAGCGGACAGTCCGCCGATCCTGTCGACATCAAATGTGGGCCAGAATTTCTTGAATTCGGCGCCGCTCATCAACAACGCGAATGTGGTTGCCCAAGTCTCACGCTGGTCAAGGTGCTTGGGCGCCGGCTGAACACTCTGCATAGCGGGCACGAGACTGTCATGCCATTCGCGCCAGTCGCCTTGGTCGTGCAGGGCATGCCCGCCTGTTCCATACGCGTCCGACGTGGCGAGTCCGAACGCAAAAAGCGTGGAACTCACAGCATTCGGCACGCCTGCATCGACGAGGATAGTCCGCGTCTCCGGCATATAGACGCCGCCCGACGTCTCCGGCGCCTGAATGCTCGAGCCTTCCAGCGTGCTGCCGCTCCGCAACGAAGCCAGGCCGCCGCCCGTGCCGATGACCACACGGCCGCCGCCTTGCTCGAGGTGGCGCATCACGCGGTCGAACACCTCGGGCGGCACGCGCCGGAGCTGTCGTACGGCGGCCGCTGTTTCGGGTCCGGGGTTCAGGATCGTGAACATGCCGAGATGGATGTTGCCGTGCACGTCGGCGAGTGCGGCCAATTGCCGCGACGCACGTCCGTCGTTGTCGCCGTGCGGCGGCGGTGCGCCAGGATCCATTGACACGCTGTCGAAATGGGGGAAGTCCGAGGCGGCTGGGCCCGATGGCAGCGGGCGGGGGGTAATGTCCGGGGCGCGGGTGTGGGTTGCGACGTGCGCGGTGTGGCTTGCGCCGCCGATGACCTCGCCGAGAATGCCCGTGAAAACACCGGATTTGAAGTCTTCCCAACGCCAGGTCGCCTGACCGGTGAAGGCCCAGCTCCCGGCGCCGCCGCCGACAAAGCCGCCGATGCCGCCCGCGGCGCCGGACACGGCGCCGAGCATCACCGTTCCGGTCGCGGCGGCGGCGAAACGACGCCTGGGCCCGTCGGTCGACCGCGCGCTCGCCCGGGTGAGCGGCTCGAGCAACGGGGCGGCCGCCATGGCGCCGCCCGCGCCGAGCAGGCCGCCGCCCGCGCCCGCGATCGCGTTCACGCCGACCTGTGTCCAGTCGATGCGGTCGCGATCGTGGTTGCGGTGCTGCGCAAGCTGCGCGACCAGGGGCACGCCGCCACCCAGTCCTGCGCCGACAGCGGTGGACAGCAACAGAATTCGCGCCCGCGATGTCGCCATGCCGATGCCGTTGGTGGCGATGACCTCGATCATCCGCTGGAGGGCGCGACGCCACGCCAGCTTGGCCGCGGTCCGGGTGGCAGCGACTTTCGCCGCCCCTACCGGACCGCTCGCGAATACCAGGTAGGCGTCGGCGACCAGTTGGACTGCCATGACTGCGCCGATCGCGTCCCAGGACCACTGTCCTAATTCGATGTCGGCCGCGGTCTGCCCGCATTGCGCACCATTGTGTCGGTAATACTCGGCGATGTTGTGTAGTTCCCGCGCTTGAGCTTTCGCAGATTTCGTCAGGGCACGGCCGGTGTCGCCGTGACCCATCGTGTCGAGAGCGGCCGAATGCGATTCCAACCGCCGCGCGGCAAGTTCGGACGAATTCGCCGCGGCGCCCCAGCCGTGTTCCACGGACCGCAGCTTGTCGGGATGCCCGTCCGGTCGCGGGCCGAGCACATACTCAATTTGCGACTCCGGAAACCATGTCGGCAATTGGCCCATGGCAAAGAGACACCTTTCCCACCCCGAAGGCAGCACTCAACCAGGCCGCAAATGCACATTGCATTTCGGTCGAGATATTCGAAATGTTTTCTGCAACTACAGGCGTTTCACGCGGACGCCGCGAGAATGCATCTGTTCGTCAACCCGAGTCGCTTCCCGACCCGGAGTGTTAATCGGTGAGCGTGCGCGGAAGTCCGAACCAGGGAAAGACGCCACGATCGAAGCGGGTCAGTGAGCAGATCCTGGAGCCGCTGAGCCCGAGCACGATAAGCCCTGATGCGTACTTGCTGTCCGATGTGCGCACGTACGAACCGAACGCCGGTTGACCATTGGCGCGGGTGGGCACGAGGTCGAATCGACGGCCGGTGTCGAAGACGCTGCGGATGAGGCGAGCGACCGCGTCGGGACCCTTGTACTCGAACGGCATCGGCGGCATCCACATGAACGCGTCGTCGGTCAGCAGTGTGACCAGCGAGTCGACGTCGGCGGACTCGTACGCGGAAACGAACTTCGCGACGATCGCTTGTTCGTCAGGCGACTTCGGGCGCGGCGGCTGGTCCGGGCGGGCAGCAGCGCGCAGACTGCTGCGTGCTCGTTTGAGAACGCTGTTCACCGAGTCGAGGGACGAATCCACCATGTGGGCGACTTCCTTGGCGTGGAAGCCGAGAACGTCGCGCAACACCAGAACAGCGACCTGACGGGGTGGCAACAGCTGCAGAGCCGTGACGAACGCGAGCGAGATCGACTCGTTCTGCTCCAACCTGGCGTGTGGCCCCGGTGCCAGGTCCCTGGTTTGTTCCAGCAGGCTATCGGGATAGGGCTGGAGCCAGACCACCTCGCCGAGTCCGTTCGACTCGGGCAGCTCGCGCATCGGGAGGGCCATCTGTTTGGGAGGTCGGCGCACTGCTGCTCGTCGTAGGTTGAGGCACCGATTGGTGGCAATGCGGTAGAGCCAGGTGCGCAGCGCCGCTCGTCGGTCGAATCCGGCGAGCGCCTGCCAGGCCGAGAACAACGTGTCCTGAACCGCGTCCTCGGCATCCTCCACCGAGCCGAGCATCCGGTAGCAGTGGACCTGCAACTCGGCTCGATGCGGTTCAGTGAGCAGGCGGAACGCCCCGGCATCGCCGGCCTTGGCCCGCGACAACAAGTCCGCTGCTGGGTCATCATGCACGACGACACCTCCGCCTTCGGCGCCAGTGGCCACCTTCACTCCGCATTCTCCGTCCATAGAGATATAGACACATCTCGGAGAACAAGTGGGCGGTGTTCTGTGCGGACTCACGACCCGCCGACGACCCGGATCGCCGTCTGCCTGGAATCGGGTCCCAAGCAGGCCGTTGCCTCGGGCCCTCTAGTGGCCGGGTTGGTGTCGCTCCGGTCGGGACGAATCCGACGCGCCGGCACAACGCCCAGCTCACTCGCCGGTGGTCATTTCCCAGCGTTCCAGTCGGGCGGCAGTGATCGCGGCAACCCGAACCGGGGGAGCACGAACCGGTCGAATCGGGTTATGGCACAGATCGAGTCGCCGTTGAGGCTGACAACGACAAGCCCAGTTCCGTGGCGGACGCCCGACGACGCCCGCGCGTAGACCCCGAACGCGGGCTGCCCGTTGGCTCGTGTCGGCACGAGATCGTATCGCCTGCCCGATCCGAACAGAGCGGTGCAGAACCGGGCGACGGCAGCGCGGCCCGCGGCTTCGAAGGGCAGCGACGGCATCGATAGGACGACATCCTCGGTAAACAAGGCGGTCAAGGACTCGACGTCGGCGGCTTCGTAGGCGCTGACGAACTTCGAGACGATCGCATTCTCCAGATGGGAGCCCGGCGGCGGCGTTTCCCGGTTGTCCCGCGAGGGTTGTCGGCTCAGGAAATCCGAGCGTGCCAGTCGCAGGAGTTCCTCGACTGCCTCGGTCGTCGAATCGAGCATCTCGGCCACGTCTTGTGC
>JABFVX010000070.1 GCA_013362555.1 Mycobacteriaceae bacterium | reverse complement strand
GGCCCGCCCGGGCCACGGTGATCGCCCGGTGATCCGCGCTGAACGCGAAGGTCCCCGCGTCCAGGGTCACCGCGCCGCGATCCGTCGTGAATCCGAGGTCACCGCTGGTCCAGTGGGTCTTCGTGTCCTGAAGCTGCGCAGGCTGCGCCTGTGCGGTGCCCGCCGCCAAAATTGTGGCTCCGACGGCCAGCAGTGTGATTCCAATGGTCTTGATGCGCAATGTTCCTGCCCCGCTTCGCTTTCCAATAGATTCGCATTCGACGCAATAGGGAGAAAATTTCGCCCCCGATGCACCTCAATGCCTACTGCAAAACTGTGAATCACGCAAGGCCGCAGAATTGCCGGACGCTAGCCCATTGTCTTCTGGCCGTCGATCGATTCGCGGATGATATCGGCGTGACCTGCATGTTGCGCAGTCTCGGCGATCATGTGCAGGAACACCCGGCGGGCGCTGCGCCTGCTGTTCTTCGGAAACCACGGCGCGGGCGGCAGCTCGTGGGACAGGTCGAGGTCAACGGTGCGGACGAGTTCGTCGGTGCGCTCGGCAACCCGCCGGTACTCGGCGATCAGGCCGGCCAGCGTCTCGCCGGGCAGCACCCGGAACCCGTTTTCGTAATCGGTGTACGCGCCGGCGTCGACCGCCATGGCCGAAGCCCCCTCGAGAATGAAGTCGGCCCAGTTCCGCTCGACTTGCGAGACGTGTTTGACCAGTCCGCCGACACAGAGCGCGCTCGCCGTCGGAGTGGCCGCGGCCTGCTCGTCGGTCAAGGCGCGAGCGGTGACGAGCAGGAGCTCGCGGTGGCTGGACAGGGTCTCCAGCAGTTCGGCGCGCTCTCCGGTCAGAGTGTGGGTGCTCATCGTGACTCCTTGTGGTTCGTTGCTCGCTGACGGGGACGACAGTAGGAAGCAATCCGGTCACTTTTTGACCTGAATCGGCGGCAGAATCGAGAACATGGCCGACACCAGTTTTCGTATGCTGCGGCTGCTGTCGCTGCTACAGACGCACCGCCACTGGCCGGGGGGCGCACTGGCGGACAAGCTCGGCGTCTCGGTGCGCACGCTGCGCCGCGACATCGACCGGCTGCGGGAGTTCGGCTATCCGGTGCGGGCCGGCCGCGGCGTCGACGGCGGCTACCAGTTGGCGCCGGGAGCGGCGATGCCGCCGCTGGTCATCGACGACGACGAAGCTGTGGCCATTGCCGTCGGGATGCAGGCCGCAGCCCAGGGCGCGGTGCCGGGCATCGAGGAGCCCGCAGTCCGCGCCCTCACGAAGGTCGTGCAGGTGATGCCGCCGCGACTGCGCAAACGAATGGACGCTCTGCGGGCGGCGACGGCGCCCACGACGTTCGCGGGCCCGCAAGCGCCCCCGCTGGACCCCGAGGTGCTGATCGCCGCGGCCCAGGCCTGTCGGGACTGCGAGCGCGTGAGCTTCGGCTACACCGCCCACGCGGGCCGCCGCTCTGACCGCCTCGCCGAGCCGCACCGGCTCGTCCCGCTCGGACGGCGTTGGTATCTCGTCGCTTACGACCTCGCGCGGCACGACTGGCGCATCTTCCGCCTCGACCGCGTCACCGGAATACGGCGTACGGGTGCTTCATTCGCGCCCCGTCCGCTGCCGGTGGAGGACGCCGCCGAGTTCGTGCGGTTCGGAATCCTCAACGTGCGGGCCGCCTTCGACGTCGAAGTCGTGCTCCACGCCGCAGCCGCGCGGATTCGCCCCCGTGTCGGGCGCTGGGCGAGCATTGCCGAACTCGCCGAGGACACCTGTCTGCTGCGCATGAGCACGGACAAACTCGACGACGCCGCCGCAATCCTCGGCTCGCTCGGCGTCGACTTCGACGTCCGGACTCCGCCGGAACTCGCCACCGTCATCACCGAGTGGTCCACCCGATTCACCCGAGCTACCAGAACGACCCATGAGTTGCGTTAGACGCAACTCATGGGTCGTTCTGGTTTTCGTTGTCTCGACCAACGAGTCGGGGTGACAGGATTTGAACCTGCGACCTCTTCGTCCCGAACGAAGCGCGCTACCAAGCTGCGCCACACCCCGCGGTTTGTGACCTCGGGAAGCTTACCTTACCTCCCGAATTCTGCTAAATCGGCTGGTCATCGCCTCATCGTGGTGACCGGGGCGCGGCTGGGCCGGGACCAGCGTCAGCAGGGTCGCTTCCGGGCGGCAGCAGAAGCGGTACGGAGCCCACGGCGAGGTGCCGACACCCGCGGACACGTGCAGCCGCATGTGCGCGCCCCAGTGGGACGGACCCTTCACCCGGGAGCGGTCGAGCTCGCAATTGGTGACAAGTGCGCCGTAGAACGGCAGGCACAGCTGCCCGCCGTGCGTGTGTCCCGCCAGCACCAAGTCGTAACCGTCGTCGGCGAACTGGTCCAGGACCCGCGGTTCCGGGGAGTGGGACAGGCCGAGTCGCAACTGCGCCAGCGGATTCGGGTCGCCCGCGATGCTGTCGTAGCGGTCGCGCTTCAGGTGCGGATCGTCCACGCCCGCGGCGGCGATTCGGACGCCTGCCACCTCGACTTCGCTTCTGGTGTGGGTGAGGTCGGTCCAGCCGCGCTCGGTGAAGGCGGCCCGCAGGTCGCCCCACGGCAGCGGATCGCCGTGCACCCGCTTGTGGTCGGACTTGAAGTATTTGAGCGGGTTCTTCGGCACCGGGGCGAAGTAGTCGTTGCTGCCGAAGACGAAGAAGCCGGGCCGGGCCAGCAGTCCGTCGAGGGCCTGCACCACGGCGGGCACGGCCTTCGGGTGGGACAGGTTGTCGCCGGTGTTGACGACGAGATCCGGCTCCAGCCGGGCGAGTTCGCGCAGCCAGTTCTGCTTCAGCCGCTGGCGCGGCATCATGTGCAGGTCGGACAGGTGCAGCACGCGCAGCGTCGACGAACCCGGCTCCAGGACCGGCAGGGTGGCTTCCCGCAGTGTGAACGCGTTGCGCTCGATGACGGTCGCGTAGCCGAGGCCGAGCGCGGCCGCGCCCGCGGCGGTGGCGACGGTGTTTCTGACGGCGCTATTCGAGCCCATCCGACCAGAATAGGCCAACCGGATTCGGCGTGGCCGGCGATATTGAGTCCCCCCTCATGAGGTGAGTCACGTAACCTCCCGCACCATGAGCGAACTCAAGACCCGACTGCGTGAGGACTTGACCGCGGCGATGAAGGCCAAGGACGAACTGCGGCGCGAAACGCTGCGCATGCTGCTGGCGGCGATCACCACCGCCGAGGTCGCGGGCGCCCAGGCCAAGGAACTCAGCGACGCCGAGGTGTTGGCGGTGTTGGCCAAAGAGTCGAAGAAGCGGGGCGAGGCGGCGCTCGTGTACGAGCAGGCGGGCCGCGGCGAACTGGCCGCCAAAGAGCGCGCCGAGCAGCAGTTGATCGACGACTACCTGCCCACGCAGCTCACCGAGGAAGAGCTGGCGAACGTGGTCGACACCGCCATCGCCCAAGTCGCCGAGGAGCTCGGCGAGCGCCCGGGCCCCAGGCAGATGGGCCAGGTCATGAAGGCCGCCACCGCCCTCGCCGACGGAAAGGCCGACGGCAAGCGCCTGTCCACCGCTGTGCGGAATCGGCTCTAGCCTTCCCGGCCCGCACCGATTTCCAGAACGACCCGTGAAGTGCGTCCAGCGCACGTCACGGGTCGTTCTGGAATCGGGGTTATCGGTGTCGCGGCCCGGGCAGGGGGAGCGGGAGGTTGAAAGGCAGGGGTGGCAGGCCGGGGGGCAGGCCGGGCGGGGGCAGGCCGGGGATGCCGCCTTCGGCTTCCGGCGGCGGGGCCGAGCCGTCGGAGACATACAGCGTCACCGTGGAGCCGGGAACCGCGGAGCCGGACGGCGACACGGCGGTGATCGTGCCCTTCGGGGCGCTGTTCGGGCTGGTGATCGCGGTGACCTGGAAACCGGCGCCGATCAGCGTCGCGGTCGCCGAAGCCTGGCTCATCCCAACCACATTCGGCACCTGCGCGTTCTGCGCGCCGCGCACGTACTTCTCGTCGAGCGGCGGCAGCACTGGCGGCGGGAACTTGTTCGACACTTCCTTCATCGCGGTGAACCACGAGCGGGCGGGCTCGTTGCCGCCGTACACGTCGCCGCCGCCGGGGCAGGACCGCAGCGGGAAACTGCAGATCTCCGTCGGCGTCGAGCTGTCGCTGTAGACGTAGGTCGCGCCCGCGAGCGAGTTGGTGAAGCCGATGAACGCGCTGGAGCGGTGGGATTCGGTGGTGCCGGTCTTGGCCGACACCGGGCCGGTCCAGCCCGCCGATGACGCGGCGCCCGCCGCCGTGCCCATCCCGTGCGCGTCCTTGGACAGCGCGTTGGCCAGCGTGTGCGCCAGGCCCGGGTCGACGACCTGCTCGCACGCCTGCTGCGTCAGCGGCACCGGCTTGCCCTGTGTGTCGGTGATCGACGAGATCGGCGACGGCGGGCACCATTTGCCGCCGGAGGCGATGGTCGCCGAGACGTTGGCCAGCTCCAAGGCGTTCACCGCGGTCGGGCCGAGCGTGAACGAGCCGAGGTTCTGGCTGCGGAACATGTCGGCCAGGCTCTGGTCGCCGTGTCCGGAGGTGCCCGGCTCAGCGTAGGAGCGCATGCCGAGCTTGATGGCCATGTTCACCGTCGGCGTCACCCCGACGGCCTGGATCAGCTTCACGAACGCGGTGTTCGGCGAGGTGGCCAGCGCGTCGGTCACCGACATGCGCCCGCCGTAGCGGCCCGCGTTCTTGACGCAGTAGCTGGCGGGCGGGCAGCCCGCCGCCCCGCCGCTGCCCATGCCCTTGGCTTCGTAGAAGGCGGGCACGTCGAGGGTGGCGTTGATGCCGAGGCCCTTCTCCATCGCGGCTGCGGTCGTGAAGACCTTGAAAGTCGACCCGGCGCCGTCGCCGACCATCGAGAACGGCTCGGGCTGCACGGTTTCGTGGTTGCCGACGTCGAGGCCGTAGGTGCGGCTGCTGCTCATCGCGAGCACCTTGTGGCTGTCCTGCCCCGGCGCGATGACGTTCATCACCTGGGCGATGTTGGGGATGCCCGGGGCGGCGAACTTGTTCAGCGCGCGGTGCACAGCCTCTTGGACGGTCGGGTCCAATGTCGTCCGGATCGTGTACCCGCCGCGGTCGACCTCCTCCTTGCTGAGGCCGGACATCGCCAGGTACTGCACGGCGTAGTCGCAGAAGTACCCGCGGTCGCCCGCGGCGATGCAGCCGCGCGGCTTGATGTTGGGCTGCGGCAGCACGCCGAGCGGATCCTTGACGGCCTTGCGGATGTCGTCGGCGCGCCCGGGGACGGTGTCGAGCATCGTCTGCAGCACCGTGTTGCGCCGTTCGGTGACGCCCTGCGGATTGGTGTAGGGGTTGAGGCTGGTGCTGCTCTGCACCATGCCCGCGAGCATCGCCGCCTGCGGCAGCGACAGTTGCGAGGCGTTCACCCCGAAGTACGTCTGAGCCGCCTCCTGCACGCCGTAGGCGCCGTTGCCGAAGGGGACGATGTTCAGGTAGCGGGTGAGGATCTCGTCCTTGGAGAGCTTCTTGTCCAGCGACAGCGACATGCGGATCTCGCGCAGCTTGCGCGCCATCGTGGTCTCGGTGGCGGCGCGGCGCTCCGCGTCGTTCTTTGCCAGCACCAGCAGCTCGTAGTTCTTCACGTACTGCTGGTCCAGTGTGGAGGCGCCCTGCTTCACCTCCCCGCTGGAAGTGTTGGTGAGGAAGGCGCGCATGGTGCCCTGCCAGTCGACGCCGTGGTGGAAGGGGAACCGGCGGTCCTCGATGGACACCAGCGCCAGCTTCATGTCGTTGGAGATCTTGTCGCTCGACACCTCCGAGCGGCGCTGCTCGTACAGGTATGCGATGGGTTTGCCGCTCGCATCGAGCATCGTCGAGATCGCGGGCATCTTGCCCTCGATGATTTCGGCGGAGACGTTGTCCATCGTCTCGGCGGCGCGGTTGGACACGAGGCCGGCGCCGCCGGCGATCGGAAACAGCAGACCGGCAACGAGGCCTGCGGCCAACACGGCGCTTCCGGCCAGCTTCGCGAGTTGATTAGCGGTCGGCACCTCACCAGCCTACGACTTGGGTGTTCGTCCCAAAGCAGACGGCACCGGTTTTGCCGCGACTGGCGCGTCCAGCGCCGTTCCGGAACCTCGCCGACACGCCATGGGGAGGAACGGACGTACCAGTAAGACCCAACACGGTCTTGCGCGGAGCATGACCTTTTATTTACATTTGGTGTCTCAGTGTGAGGGAACTAACACTCAAAGTGGAATGTGGTGACAATCGCTTGCTCAACATTCGCCGGCGTGTCGTCATCCAACTTTCCGGAGCGCCGGGACCTCGGCGTTCGGACTGTAAAGGGGCATATCTCATGCACATGGCCACCCCGACAGCTCGGTTCGACACGGAGCAGGCTGAAGCCAGGATTGCCTGGGTTGCGCAGGCACGATGCAAGGAAGTCGATCCAGATCAGTTGTTCGTCCGTGGCGCCGCGCAGCGGAAGGCAGCCACGATCTGCCGCCACTGCCCGGTGATGCTGGAGTGCGGCGCGGACGCGCTGGACAACCACGTCGAGTTCGGTGTGTGGGGTGGAATGACGGAGCGGCAGCGGCGTTCCCTGCTCAAGCAGCACCCCGAGGTGCAGTCGTGGAGCGAGTTCTTCGCGTCCCAGCGCCGGGCGGCGAAAGCCAACGCTTCGTAAAGACAAGGTCAACCCAGGTGCGCCCGGCCACTGCGCACCTGGGTTGAGTTTTGTCCCGCACCCGTTGCGTGTGTTTACACCCGCAGCTGCGCTGCGATACGGCGGCCCGAGGGATGCAGCTTGCGTAACACC